>CABYBQ010000004.1 GCA_902517275.1 uncultured SAR116 cluster alpha proteobacterium | reverse complement strand
AGATAAAAGAGTTAAGGTGGTCATACTAGAAAGTAATATTGCTAAAACATTTTGTGCCGGACTAGATTTAAACATATTAATTGATAAATCTAGTATGGAAATTAGAGAATTTTTAAACCGTCTTTACATAGATCTTTGGGATGTTCAATACAATATGGGTAAACCAATAATTGCAGCGATAAATGGAGCAGCAAGAGGTGGTGGCATGACATTAGCTATTTCATGCGATATGATTATAGCATCTGACAATGCTTCTTTTGGTTATCCAGAAATTAATTTAGGGCTTTTACCAGCTATTCATTTTAATCATCTGCCAAGAATTGTTGGTAGATATAACGCTTTTGAATTGTTATTTAGTGGTAGAACATTTTATCCTGACGAGGCTGTAAAGCTAGGATTAATAAATAAACAAGTATCAAATTCAAATTTTCTGGAAGAGGTTTACAAAACAGCTAACATTTTTTCTAAGAAATCTCCTACAGCGATACGCTTAGGTAGAGCAGCCTTCATGAGAACTAATGACTTAGACTACAGAAGAGGAGTAGCAAATGCTGTTGAAGATTTTTGTAACGCTGCTGTTACAGATGACGCTCAGGAGGGCTTAAAAGCATTTTTAGAAAAAAGAAAACCTGGTTGGGAAGAAAAAAATTAACATTAATATTAACATTTTAAATTATCTACTTTACATCAATCTTATTTAAATTCAGTATCATTCTTAGAATAATAAATTTAGTGAGAAGGATATTAAATGATAATTTCTAGAAGAATTTTAACACCAATGTTAGGTAAAAGTGATTTAGTGCTAACCCGTGCAAAATCTATGCAGGAAATAATGACTAAACATGGTGCAAAGTCTCGAGTAGCCAAAATAGTTGCTGGAGATATGGCTGGCTCAATTCATTTAACAGGTTCTTATGAAAATATGCAAAGTGGTTGTGACTCTTTTAATGAAATGTCAAATGATCCGTCTAGAATTTCTCTAATGAAAGAAAGAGAAGCAGATCCTGGAGGTCACTTAATTGGACCTGAAGTTTTTAGAACAATATATGGAAATATTTCACCTGATCATAAAGTAATAATGATGAGGGAATATCAACTTTCGAGAAGTAATTTATCTGAAGCTGTTAAAGTTTTTCCTGATATTGACACCTTACTAAAGAATGAAGATGCTTCATTCATGGCTGTAATCCCTGTGGTAGCAACTAATATGGATAGACTAATTGCTTGTTATTATTTCCCTGACATGTCTTCAATGGGAGAACAAGTCGACAGAGTTGGGATGTCTGAAGAAATGCAAAATATTGTGCTTAAGGCAAGTAGTTCTGGAAACCTCATCTCATCAAGAGTATTATTAACAGTCTAATTAAAAAGGAGTTTAAAATGGCTACATTTTTAATACTTGGAACATATACAAATAAAGGTGCAAAAGGCCTTGTAGAAAAAAATTCAGATCGGCGCGAAGCTATGAAAACATTAGCCGATAGTGTAGGTGCAAAATTTATAGATTATAGTATTACACGAGGTATTTATGATTTTTGGATACTTATAGAGGCTGATAATTACGATCAGATAGCTGCAATAAATTTAAAGGCAAAATCTGCTGATACCATAGATCAAGCCGATGTCCTGGAAACAATTGATATAAATAAAATAAGAAAAGAAGCCAATGGTGTTAATTATATCCCACCAACAGCATAGAGACTAAAAAATTAAACAGATATGATCGAGGCGGTTCTATCTTAAAAAAGATTTTTATTCAATAAAAACAATGTCTATATAGTAAATCAATGACGCCAACTTTTTGTATTACCTTCGAAGTCAGGCATTCTTTTTTGTTATTTGACGCTTTATTAATTAAAAATAATGTGTGTCTATTATGTCAAAAAATGGATTTGTAAATAAATCTAAAGATATTTAGATTATGAATTCAACTTTTTTGTTGTTTCGTAATCTAATGTCGTTATATTTTTTGACACCAGAATTGATACATTCTTGAAAATGCTCTTGGATTGGCTTCTTCGTATGTTTGCCATTTATCTAAATTATAAAGATCCCCCTCCTCGGCATATGTAAGTTTGAAATGCGAAAGTATTGTATCTGATTCAAAACCACAGAATTGCAGTCCTAAATCAAATAGGCACTCTTGTATTTGTGTTATAGTGAAACGATGCTCTTGCACGTGGAAAAGAAGATCTTTTAGAGTACTCAAACTAAATATATCAGGTGAGTTTAGTATCAACTTATGATGATTTTTTTCTGATTTGATAAGCATATTTCTGAAAGATTTCATTTCAGTATCACTTGATCCCAGACCTTTATTACTTATTTCTTTCCTCATTTCTAAGATATGTTCTCTCGCTAATTTACTATAAAGTGCAATCCTCATTAAACCACCTGATCTAAGACAATCTTTTAATATACTCCAAGCGACAAAAGGGTCCTCCATATGATGTATTACCCCGGCACTTTCTACTATATCAAATTTTCTGTCGAGTTTTAGTAAGTCCAAAATATCAGCCTGCATATAATCAATGTTTTGAATGTTTAGCTCTTCAGTTTTGCGTTTAGCATAACTAAGGCTAGATAAACTGAGATCAACAGCTAAAACTTTGGAGTCTTTAAATCTTGTTGCCGTTCCTATTGAGTGTTGACCTGTACCACAACCAGCAATTAAGATTTCTGGAAATTTTACACCTTTAATTTTGTTATCAAATATCTTAATTTTAATATCAGAAATTATTTTAGAAATAGATGAGGGATTTAACCCTAATTTCAAATTTACCCATCTTGGATATGGACTTACTTCATATTGATCTCTCACCTTTGAGGATGTTTTGTCGGTGATATTTTCTAATAAAGGTATTTTTTTTCTTAAATTCAGTTCGGTATTCGGTTCAAAAATTTGCCTTGTAAAAACATCTTTAGTTTCATTTGTAACTGATAGCAAATTAGACCATTCATAATGATTAAGAGACTTGTAAGATGCCAAACATAAAATTATTTGCGAACTTGGCTTCTCGTCTTGTTTGAGCATTTTTTTTACTAAATCCTCTAGTTTATCAATAGCTTTTTTTTCATCATCGCTCTCGTTGTATATATACTCATTAGTAAAACATTGCAGAGCTAAAGCTGATTGAAAATTTAACAACTCTGAAGTATTAGAAAGCTCTGAAATAGACATAAGCAATTTAGCTCTAAGTTTCTCTAATAGATTTTCAAGATTTAAATCATCAATAGGACAAACACTCATTAACTTTAGTAATAAAGGGAGCTTAGATAAATCTTTAATGACCTCCAAAGATTTAAAATCTCCACCAGCCATATTTTGAGGTTCTAGATATTTATTTAATTTTGGGTCAAACTTCAACAGGCTTACAGCAGCTTTACTAATATCTTTTGGTCTCACATATGTTTTCTTATCAAGCAAAGAAGTCATAATTTTTTGGAGGCGTGGATTTGGTTTTTTAAAAAATACTCCTTTGAGACTAACGCCTATGTTGAAATAGGCTTCAGGATGATCAGGTTTAATTGATAACGCTGTGATAAATGCTTCAATAGCCTTTTCAAGCTTACCTTGCGATTTAAGTCCAAGGCCCATATTGACGTAGGTATCAGGGTAGTTAGGGAAAAGCGAAATGCATTTTTGATAAGCTTCTATAGCGTCATCAATTTTACCTTGATCATTAAGCAATACCCCAATATTATAATAAGCATCAACATAATTTGGGTTTAATTCTATTACTTTTTTTAGGGCTTTTAGGGCTTGATCAAACTTTTTTAAGGTTGCATATGCTCCCCCAAGAATATTCCAAATAATAAACTCTTCAGGATATTGTTTTAAAAGAGTTTCTGC
Organism: uncultured SAR116 cluster alpha proteobacterium; assembly: GCA_902517275.1. Lineage (GTDB taxonomy): Bacteria > Pseudomonadota > Alphaproteobacteria > Puniceispirillales > Marisalimonadaceae > Marisalimonas. The sequence goes on along the minus strand of CABYBQ010000004.1, from coordinate 61,665 downwards.
ATACCTTGCTACTTCTATAATTTGCCCTTGGTTAAAGAGATTTACTAAGTGATTTACCTCTTGATTAAGTTGCTTTTGATTAGAATTTATTTTTTTATGAATATTTAAGTTAGCTAGCCCTTGCCGCGCTCTGTCATTATTAGGAAAATTTGATAGTATTGCGTGATATAAATTTTGAGCTTCTGTAATGTTACCCTTTTTTGCAAATGTTTTTGCTTTTCTTATTGTATCATCTACAGATAATTTCGTTGGCATTGTTAGATTTCTCAAATTTCGTTATTAACACTTTAATAAAATTAAATGAAACAACCTTATTATTTTTTAGACAAGGATTTTTTCCAAAAAAATTAATAATAATTTTCATAAAGTGAATGTAGAATATAAATAATTTCGTGATTAATGACCTCTACAATCAACTAAAAATTTGTTAGAAAATGTGCAAAATGTTGCCTGATGAAGCTTTCAACTCTTTCAATGTTGGTCGGGGCGGAGAGATTCGAACTCCCGACCCTCTGGTCCCAAACCAGATGCGCTACCAGGCTGCGCTACGCCCCGAACTTCAAAATTTATACGTTATAAATTTTCAAAAGCAAGTAAATGTTTACATATTTCTCAATTATTAAATGTTTGACCAAAGATTTATACATGAGATAATATTTAAGAGGGGGTTCAAAATGAAATTAGGTTTTTTTACAAGACCGTTACATCCTCTTAATAAAGATTGGCAAACTTGTTTAAAAGAAGACAGGGAAGCTATTATTTTAGCTGATGAACTAGGTTTTAGTGAAGCCTATGTAGGTGAACATTTATCTGACAAAGCTGAAAATATAACTTCTTGTATCGCTTTTATAGCCTCCCTCGCTTATGAAACACAAAATATACGTTTGGGTACTGGTACCGTTAATATTCCAAATTTACATCCAGTTCATATTGCAGGACAAGTTGCAATGATCGACCATATGTTAAATGGAAGGTTTAATTTTGGAATTTCACCAGGTGGTTTAATTTCAGATGCTGAATTATTTGGTAATTTAGAAAAAGATAGATCAGCAATGTTTTTAGAAGGTATAAATACCATTTTAGAAATTTGGTCTAAAGAAGCTCCTTATGACATTAAAGGTAAGTATTGGAATGTTTCAACTGAAAACACAATTATCTCTGAGATCGGCCAGGGTTATATGACTAAACCACTACAAAAACCTCATCCACCCATTGTAGTGACTGCTGTTGCACCATATTCAAAAGGTATTACTGAGGCTGCAGCTAGAGGCTGGAAACCTATTAGTGCAGATATAATTATGCCTAATTGGGTGAAAACTCATTGGGATAAATATAAAGAAGGCTGTGAAAAAAGTAATTTAGATATTAAAACAGAAGACTGGAGAATAGCTAAAACTGTTTTTGTTGCAGATGATCTTAATACAGCTAAAGAATATGCTTTGGGTCCTAACAGTCCTTATGTTTTTTATTTCAAACAACTATTTAAAAAGTTTGTAGCCCTAGGAAAATTAGATCTTTTCAAAACAACTATAGACCAACCTGATAACGAAATAACATTAGAAACAGTTTGTGAAAAACTAATCATTTGGGGGACACCTGAAAAAGTTGTTGAAGAACTATCTGCTTTTAAGGATCAAGTTGGAGAGTATGGTATGTTAATGTATGCTGGTGTTGATTGGCTAGACCCAGCAATTGCTAAAAAATCCATGACATTAATGGCCGAAAAAGTTAATCCCTATTTATAATTTAATTTAAACTACATATTAAATTATCACCTACTTTTGCTTTAATATCTCCAGCTTTCATCTCTAAAACAAACTTAACTTTTTCCTTACTGATAATTTTCTTTTCATCAAAAGCTTTTGCATTTTTAAAAACTTCTACAATAACTCCATGTTTGTTAACAAAGAACAAATCTAAGTTAAAATATGTGTTTTTCATCCAAAACTCTCTTATTTCACTACCTTCCCAGATAAATAACATTCCTTCATTTGTTTCAATTTTTTCTCTATTCATTAAACCATAAGATCTTTTTTCAAAAGTATCAGCTATATCGAGGGACAAAAATTTAGATTTATTACTATCAAACTTTATTTCACATTCGATATGTTTGAAAATTAGACTATTAGAGTTAGCTAATGAAACAAATGAAAAATTTATTAGGAAATTTCCTAATATTATTGATTTAAAAAGAAAACTCATATTTTTTTTATTTTTAATACCTGATCTAAAAGCGATTTAATTTCGTCTCCAACTTTACTATTTGACTTTTTATCTCGCCAATTACTAATCCAGTTATCAGGAATTCCATTTCTAATACGGCTGTTATTCCATTTTAAAGACTTTAATAAATTATAACATTCAGGTTTCATTACATCATCTAAAAGATTAACATTATTATTTAATAAAGCCCAATTACCTGCCCAAGCTTTTGCAGTCAGATATGGATTATACCCCCCACCTCCTAATATGATAACGTTTTTACATAGAGATAATAAATCATTAATTGCTTTCCAATATGCATTATTAGTTAAACAAATTCTTGATTGTGGGTCACCATCAAGCATGTCTGCGCCAGCTTGAATTATCAAAAGATCAAGATTTTTTGTTTTGGCAAAAGGTAAGATCCCATTTGTAATTAGAAAATCCATCTCTCTGTCATTAAATCTTTCAGGTACAGGAAAATTAATGATATTATCTATGTTACAATCTTCAATTAAACCAGTATTAGGCCATCTATTTTTTTCATGAATTGAAATTATTGAAACATTTTTATTATTTGCAAAAGTATCTTGTACCCCGTCACAATGATGTGCATCTATATCAACATATAAAATTTTTTGAAATCCCAATTCTATTGCTTTGAGAATAGCAAGAACACAATCATTTAAAAAGCAAAAGCCATATGCTTGAGACTTTCTTCCATGATGAGTTCCACCAGAAATATTTAATATTTTTTTAGCCTTTTTATTAGATATCATTTCAACTGCTCTAATAGATGCTTTTGCAGCAGTCGCCGGTCTGGAAAAAACTTCACTAAAAATAGGATTATTTCCTATACCAATATTAAATTTTCTTTTTAAATTTTCAGGTAAATTTTGATTCTCTTCAGCTTTTTTTAAGGCCTGCACATAGTCTAAATCATGAAACTTAATAAGTTCATTTATTTCTGCAGGGTCATTTTTAATAATTTGTTCATTATCAATCCAACCCATTAATTGAATCAATTCAACGCTTGGCCATACTCTATCCATATCCAAAGGATGTCCTTTTTCATATCTTGATCCTTTGAAAATATCGCCTGTAAATAAAAAATTCTGCATTCTAATTTTTTAATATATATATTTAAATTATCAATTTAATTTTAATAAGGTTATAATGATTAGAGGATTATTTATAGCAATAATAATTTTTACGATTTGGGAAATATGTTGTATATTTTTTGAATTACCTCCATTTATGCTTCCTCCTCCAACAATGATTTTTCTTTCAATCTTTAATAATTGGGAACAACTTTTAATTCACTCATCATATACTCTTGTTGAAATTCTAGCTTCTATTATTATAGGAACGCTAATAGGCATTACTACAGCTCTAGCAATTTCTTCATCACCACGATTGAAGATATGGGTTATGCCTATCTTACTGGCAAGTCAGTCAATCCCAGTATTTGCTTTAGCTCCATTATTAATTTTATGGCTTGGCTATGGAATAAGTAGCAAAATTGTAATTGGTGTTTTAATTGTTTTTTTTCCAATTACCTCAAATTTTACTGATGCATTGAATAAAGTACCTCAAGAATTAATTGACGCTGGTAAAACATTAAATTTCTCAAAAACTCAATTATTTTGGAAAATTAAAATCCCCTCTTCTCTTCCCGGATTATGTTCTGGAATTAGAGTTGCTGCCTGCTTCGCACCTATCGGAGCTGTAGTTGGTGAATGGATTGGCGGCAGTACCGGACTTGGTTCATTTATGATTTATAGCAACGCACGTCTTCAAACAGATAATATGTTTGCAGCTTTAATAATTTTAATATTTATGACAATAACCTTATACAGAATTACTGATATAATTTTGAGTAGATATGTGTGGTGGAAATAAAAAAGTTATTGATTTTTTTTTAAAATATGTAAAAAATTCATTTGCCAGGGGTGCTTGACATTTGTCTTGCTGAGAAATTAACCCTTATAACCTGATCTGGTTAGAACCAGCGGAGGGAGATGCAGAATGCATAATATATTTAAGATACTCACTATAATTTTGTTATCAGTCATAACGTCTGTTGTTAACGCTAAAACAGACAAACTTGCTATAGGGCTTGATTGGTTTATTAACCCTGATCATGCTCCTTTAATAATAGCTCAAAAAAGAAATTTTTTTAAGGATGTTGGATTAGAAGTTGAAATGATTGAACCAGCTGATCCTAATGACCCTCCAAAACTAGTTGCTGCAGGTAAATTAGACTTAGCTATTTCCTATCAACCACAACTTCATATTCAAGTGGATCAAGGCTTACCAGTAGTAAGAGTTGGAACCTTAGTTAGTGTTCCTCTAAATTCCCTTGTGGTTTTAAAAGATGGACCTATTAAATCAATTGCAGATCTAAAAGGTAAAAAAGTTGGTTTTTCTGTTGGGGGCTTTGAAGAAGCTCTGCTGTCAGGCATGCTACAAAAGTACAACCTTAAAATGTCAGATGTTGAATTAATAAACATAAATTTTTCTTTATCGCCATCTTTAATTGCAAAAAAAGTTGATGCAGTAATAGGCGCATTTAGAAATTTTGAACTTAATCAAATGGATATAGTAAATCACCCTGGTAAAGCTTTTTACCCTGAAGAACACGGAGTTCCTTCCTATGAAGAACTTATTTATATAGCAAATGCTAAAAACAGAAATAATCCTGTTTTTAATAAATTTTTCAAAGCTATCCAAAAAGCAACACTTACTATTGTTAACGATCCAAAGTCGACATGGAAAGATTTTTCTACTTATAGAAAGGGTCTTGATGATGAGTTGAACAAACGTGCTTTTAAAGATACTTTACCAAGATTTACATTAAGGCCACAAGCTCATGATTTAAATACTTACAAAAATTTTAGTAATTTTCTCAAGGAAAAAGGAATTATTAAAAAAATCACAAAAGTAGAAACATTTGCTAAACCTTAGGTAGATAAAAACTTTTATTGAAATTAAACCTAACATTAGCTAAAAATTAGCGTTAACATAAATCGGGGTTTAGTTTAATGAAATCAATATCACTCTTTGTTATTTTACTAGGATTATGGCTTTTAATGTCTGGGCATTATAGTTTCCTTATAACAAGTCTTGGAGTACTATCTTGCGCTTTTTGTGTGTATGTTGCCAGAAGAGCAAAACTTATTGATAAAGAAGGATTACCTTTATTTTTCTTTCCTAGACTTTTTAACTATTTAATTTGGTTGTTTAAAGAAATATTTATCTCAAACCTAAATACTGCAAAAGTTATAATATCTGGAAAAATTGAGCCTGAAACTTTTACTGTAAAAGCCTCACAATCAACTGATGTTGCTAAAGTAACATACGCAAATTCTATTACTTTGACTCCAGGAACTGTTACTACAAAGATTAAAGATAATATGTTTGAGGTACATGCTCTTAACTCTGATTTTGGGAATGACGTTAGAAGTAATGTAATGGATAAAAAAGTAAAGTGGTTAGAAGGAGATCAATAATGTTTTTAGCCGCTTTAATCGCATGCGCATTTTCAGGTATACTAATATTAATTAGAATCATTTTAGGTCAGACAACTTTTGACAGAGTTTTAGCTGTTAACAGTCTTGGAACTATCATTGTAATTGGAATTGCTCTTCATGGTTTTTATACAAATAGACCAGAGTTTTTGGACATCGCAATTGTTTACGCTTTAATTAATTTCATAGGAACAGTTGCTGTGTTAAAACTTTTTAGTACAGGCTCATTGGGGGAACAAAGAAAATAATGGACTTGTTTATAGACATCATTACAGGCTTATGTTTTTTTATAGGTTCTTTATCTATTATAATTGGTGCGTGCGGACTCATCAAACTACCAGATGTGTTTTCAAGAATTCACGCTGCGGGTATGATTGATACTGGTGGCACAGCTTTTTTTCTTCTAGGTATGATCTTACAAACAGGCTGGTCTTTAATTACAGTTAAATTGATTTTAATAGGTGTTTTTGTATTTTTTACTAGTCCGGTTACCAGCCACGTTACTGCTAATTTGGCTCGTCAAAAGAATTTAATGCCTGTAGGTAAGAAGATCGGAAAGCTTTTATGATATCTGAATTAATTATAAATGCATTTTTGGTCACTGTTATGCTTGCTATTGGCATTGCACTACTCAGAACAAGAACTTTAATTTTTACTGTAGTTTTAACTAGTGCTTATTCGTTAGTAGCCGCGTTAATGTTCATAACTCTTGATGCTGTTGATGTTGCCTTTACTGAAGCCTCTGTAGGAGCTGGAATTTCTACAATATTATTTTTAGCTGCTATGGCTTACCTACCAAAAGAGGAAGAAGAAAATATAAATAGTCAAATTCTACCAGCCCTTACATGCATACTTCTGGGTGGAATTTTGATCTGGTGTAGTTATGACTTGCCTGAAATTGGACTATTGTCCTCTCCAGTACATCAACATATTGTTCCAGACTATATATTAGGATCACGAGAGGACATTGGTATTCCAAATATAGTCACGTCAGTGCTAGCAAGTTATAGAGGTTATGATACTTTTGGAGAAACAATAGTTGTGTTTACTGCTGGAGTTGCAGTTTTAGTATTATTAAAGAATAACACGCAAACCAGTAAACAAAAAAACAAAAATTCTAAAAGAAAAGTTAGTTGATATGAATGAAAACCCAATTTTAAGAGTTTCTACAAAAATACTTTTTGCACCAATAATTTTATTTGGCTTATATGTACAATTTCATGGAGATTTTGGTCCTGGTGGTGGATTTCAGGCTGGGGTAATAGTTGCTAGTGCTTTTATACTTTATTCTATTGTATTTGGCGTTAATGAAGGCAAAAAACTTTTCCCATCAAATATTAATTTATTTTTATTAGCTCTAGGTGGCTTGCTATATGGTGGAGTTGGCATTGCTTCAATGTTACTTGGAGAGGAATTTTTATCGTATAACATTTTAGGATCTTCTCCACAATCAGGACAGCATATTGGTATTTTGTTAATTGAATTTGGTGTAGGTCTTACGGTATCAAATGTAATGATTGCTTTGTTCAATGCTTTTGTAAGTTTTAAATCAGGAAAAAATAAGTAAAATGGTATCTTCTACTATTGGAATTTGGAATTATTGGATTGTTTTCCTACTTATGATGATAGGATTGTTTCTTGTTATTGGAAGAAAAAATTTTTTAAAGAAGATAGTAGGATTAACAATTTTTCAGACATCAGTTTTTCTTCTCTATATTACTTTTGGTAAAATTAAAGGTGGTACTCCTCCAATTTTAAATAATGCAATTGATACTGTTTATTCTAATCCACTTCCACATGTTTTAATACTTACAGCAATTGTTGTAGGAGTTGCAACTACTGCATTAGGTTTGTCATTGGTATTAAGAATAAATTCAGAATACGGTAGTATTGAAGAAGATGAGATATCTGCTCAGGATCTGGTTGATTATCATGACCAAGTTGAAACAAGTAAAAAAATTGATACGAAATTTATACAATGACAGATATTTTAATTAAAAATCTGCCTATATTAGTCGTTCTATGTCCGTTAATGATGTCTCTGATAGTGGTGTTAATACCAAATATTTTTTTAAGCTGGCTGCTGACCTTTGCTAGCACTTTTGTGGCTTTCATATTTTCAATTTTATTATATCAAGAAGTTCAAATTCATTCGACAATTTCATACGCCCTAGGAAATTGGGCTCCTCCTCTAGGCATAGAGTATGTAATTGATAAAGTTTCAATAATTCCAATTATAATTATTACTTTGATTGGTTTTTTAACAACTATTTTTTCATCTAAAATGATGCCTGACGAAATTAATGAAACCTCAATTTCTAAAGTTTATAGTTTATGGCTTTTAGCAATTGCAGGGTTAATTGGATTAGTCACTACCGGAGATGCATTTAATCTTTTTGTGTTTTTAGAGATATCTTCTTTGGCTTCTGTTGCTTTGGTTGCAATGGGAGCGCAAAAGGATAAACAAGCTCTGGTAGCAGCTTATAATTATCTAATTATTGGTGCTGTAGGTGCCACACTTTACGTAATAGGAGTTGGGTTGTTGTATGGAATAACAGGAACTCTTAATATGGCAGATCTCTCAGAACGTGTTGTAGATCTAAAAAATAATAAAGCATTAATAGCTGGATTTGGTTTTATGATAGTTGGAATTATGGTTAAAGCAGCTGTTTTTCCAATGCATATTTGGTTGCCAAGGGCATACGCTTATGCGCCATCTGCCGTTTCTGTTTTACTAGCGGCCACTGCTACAAAGGCATCTTTATATATACTTGCTCGCATTTTATTTTCTGTTTTTGATATTGCAGATGATTTAATCATTAACACACTCTCATATGTAATTCTTCCTCTTTCAATAATAGCTATGTTTGCTGGTACAATAATGGCTATCTATGAAAAAGATATTAAACGCCTTTTAGCTCATTCTTCAGTTGCACAAATAGGTTATATAACATTAGCATTTGCAATCGGAACTAAGGCAAGTGTTGCTGCTGGTTTTATTCATATGTTTAATCACGCACTAATTAAAGGTGCGCTATTCATGGCAATAACTTCAATTAGTTTTTATATACAAAAAAGAGTAACTCTTAGTAACTTATCTGGTCTTGGAAGGGCTATGCCAATAACTTTTTTTTGTTTTGTAATTTGCTCCCTTAGCCTCGCAGGACTTCCGCTAACTTCTGGTTTTATTTCCAAGCTATACCTTATAAAAGCTTCAATAAGTGCAGATGGTTTATGGATTGCTATACTTATATTATTTAGTTCAGCATTGTCAGTTATTTATTTATGGAAAATGATTGAGGCCTTATGGTTACAAAAACCAAAAAAAGAAATAATTATTAAGGAAAACCCTACAATTTACACCTCTTTGTTAATAATAACATTCTTAAATATTTATTTTGGTTTAGATGCTTCTTTTGTTGTAGATAGTAGTATTGAGGCAGCTGAAAAATTAGTAGGAGTGTCAAAATGATCTCCTTTGAAAATTTAATTTTAATTACACTTTTATCTCCTCTCCTAGTGTGTCTATGTACGCCTTTGTTATCGTCCAGACCTATCTTAAGAGATATTCTTGGTCCTTTGGGGGGAATAATAAGCTCTTGGGGAGCTATCCAATTGATGGCTTCTATTTTAAATGGAGAACAACCGAGGTTAGAATTGTTACAGATTGCTGAAGGGATCTCTATAAGTTTCGTAGTCTCACCCTTAGGTGCAATATTTGGACTTGTCGCTTCTGTGCTATGGATTTTTGCAGCGATATATTCTATAGGTTACATGAGAGGAAACAAAGAAAAAAATCAAACAAGATTTTATATATTTTATGCTATGGCTGTTCATGCAGCTTTATGTATTGCCTATGCAGGCGATTTACTAACATTATTTATTTTCTATGAAGTACTAACATTTTCAACATATCCATTAGTTACCCATAAACAAAATGAAATGGCGCAGAAAGCTGGACGTCTTTACATGTCTATTCTAGTTGGTACGTCTGTTATTCTCCTTCTTCCAGCAATAATTTGGGTTTGGGTAGTTACTGGATCTCTGGAAATGTCTCAAAATGGTGTTTTAGATGGAAATATGAACCCTGAGTATGCCCCATATTTACTAGCTATGTTTGTTTTTGGAATAGGTAAAGCCGCCTTAATGCCAATTCATAAATGGTTGCCTGCTGCCATGGTGGCACCTACCCCTGTGTCTGCTCTTTTACATGCTGTAGCGGTTGTAAAAGCTGGTGTTTTTACCATGTTATTAATATTGACAAATGTATTTGGAATTGATTTTTTGTCAAAAACAGGGGCATCCAACTGGTTGGTTTGGTTGGCCTCTTTTACACTACTTACAACAAGTATAATTGCAATTTATAAAGATGATATAAAAGCGAGATTAGCCTATTCGACTATAAGTCAGTTGTCATACATAACATTAGGAGGAGCACTAGCTTCCTCTATGGCCACTCAAGGGGCGACTTTACACATCATTACGCATGCAGCAGGTAAAATTACTTTATTCTTTGTAGCAGGTGCCATTTATGTTGGAGCAAAAATGTCTAAAATTTCTGAATTAAATGGTCATGGTAAATCTATGCCTTTAATCTTTTTAGCCTTTTTCGTAGGATCTTTGTCTATTATTGGTGTGCCTCCAATGGGAGGTTCATGGAGTAAGTTTTTTTTGATGCTAGGTGCAGCTGAAAGTGGATACATAACAGTGATAGCAGTTTTTTGTATTTCAACAATTCTTAATGCATATTACTTAATGGAAATTCCCGCTAGAGCTTTCTTTTTTAAAAAGGAAAGAGAAGTTAAAATAAAGATACCAATATTAATAACAATGCCTACATTAATAACGTGTTTTTTAACTATTTTACTTTTCTTTTTTATAGAACCATTTGAAAATTTAACTTCCATTATGGTGAGTAAATTATGAAGGCTTTAATTAAAAAATTTGGAAAAATAAATACCAGTGTTTTATTATTATGTATTATATTTTTAGTTTTAGAGCTAATTGGCCATAGACATGGTGAGACATCAATAGAAGATTTCACATTTTTTCCAGCTTTTTTTGGTTTTTTATCATGTATAATAATCTTTAAAATCGGTGTGAGCTTAAGGTCGTTTTTAATGAAAGATGAGGATTATTATGATAAGTAATTTTCCTCCAGGATTTATAATGATTATTGGGGCATTGTTGATCCCTTTTTTACCTCATATAATCAGACAAATTTATATGATGATATTAGTCTTGATTTCTGCATATTCACTAACACTTGGATTTGGAATCCATTCCACTATAAATTTAATGGGTTTTGATTTTATTTTGTTTCAATCAGATTCACTTACGCTGCCATTTGCTATAATTTTTCATATAGCAGCTGCACTTAACGTAATATATGGTGCCCACGAAAAACATTGGAAACAACACGTTTCTATTATGAGCTATAGTGGCGCAGCAATAGCAGCAGTGCATGCTGGAGACCTGTTTACGCTGTTTATCTGGTGGGAAGCAACAGCTTTTACATCTGTTTTTTTAATTTTAGCTAGTAATACATATAGATCTTACCGATCAGCATTTAGATATATATTAATTCAAGTTACATCCGGTATGTTTTTACTTGCTGGAGCTATTATATTGCTAATCAACGATGGAAGTGTACTACTCACCAAATTTGATGTTAACTCTTTATATGGACAATTGATTTTTATTGCTTTTGGAATAAAAGCAGCATTTCCACTTTTAAATGGTTGGTTACAGGATTCTTATCCTGAGGCATCTGAAATTGGTACAGTTGCCCTTTCAACTTTTACAACTAAGTTAGCAATTTTTTGTTTTGCAAAATGTTTTGCAGGAACTGAGCTTTTAATTGTAATTGGCGCTATTATGACTTTTTATCCGATATTCTTTGCTGTAATCGAAAATGATTTAAGAAGAGTATTAACATATAGCCTAAATAACCAACTCGGTTTTATGATAGTTGCAATAGGAATAGGAACTGAATTAGCAATAAACGGTGCTGTGGCACACGCTTTTGCACATATATTATATAAAGGACTTCTTTTTATGGGTATGGGAGCCGTTCTTTACAGGGTTGGTACATGTAAAGCTTCAGAGCTAGGGGGATTATTTAAATATATGCCTATAACCGCAGTATGCACTATAATAGGAGCAATCTCCATATCTGCTTTTCCTTTGTTCAGTGGCTTTGTTGCAAAGTCTTTAATAATGTCTGCACTAGGAAAAGAAGGTTTAGTTTTAGTTTACTTTATGCTTCTTTTTGCTTCTGCAGGAGTACTACATCATTCGGGAATTAAAATACCATTTTTTGCTTTTTTTGCTCATGAAAGCGGTATTAAAACTAAAGAAGCACCTCTTAATATGATTATTGCAATGATAATAGCTTCTGCATTGTGCATTTTAATAGGCATATTTCCTTCCACTTTTTATCAAATTTTACCATATGAAATCAATTATCAGCCATATGATTTCAGTCATGTTGTTGGACAGTTGCAACTCCTAACATTTGCGGCATTTGCTTTCATATGTTTATGGCATTTCAAAATATATCCGCCGGAGTTGAATTCCACAGTTTTAAATAGTGACTGGGTTTACAGAAAAATGATACCTGGAGTATTAATGCCACTGTTAAAATTAGTAGAGAAAATGAACCAAAAGTTTGAGGAAGTTATAATGATTTCATTTTCTAAAACAAAAATTTTGTTATCAAATACTATGATAAAAAATAAAGTTTTTGACAGAGAAGTTGGTTCAGATACATTAATTGTCGTTCAAATATTTACTGTTTTCTTAATTTTAATTTTTATAGGTCAGTTTTTTTTATAAATAATAATTAAATTAATCTTCAATTTAGCGTTCTATTTAATTATATTTCTCGCTATATAAAATTTTAAAATTAAGTAATAAAATAGTTAATTATATTTTTGTTAAATAAACAAAAGGAAATTAAATGAAAAAAAATAAAAGAGATTTACCTACTGGCGTTCCAGAAGAAAATGTATATGAGAATACCCATATTTTACTATATGTTTTCTATGCCATTGCTGTAGCTAGTGTAGTTTTATTACTGGTAAATCAATAATTGAACGACCTATCAATATATCAAGAAAAAATATTAAGCCTTGCTGCTGAAAATAAAAAAAGTAATGCAATAGAGGATTATAATCGATCATTTGAAGTCAAAAACCCTATGTGCGGTGATGAGGTTAAAGTACGTTTAAAACTTATAAATAACCAAATAGAAAACATTTCCGCCATTGTTAGAGGATGTGCTCTTTGTGAAGCATCTGCAGGACTTGTTGTGAAGTTATTCAAAAATAATAAAATGCCAAGCGAAAAATTTTCAGAAGAATTTCAGAGTTGGCTAAATAGTTCTGATCAAGAAATGCCAAAAACACTGCCAATAGAGATGGATGTTTTTAAACCTATTAGAGAGATAAAAAACAGACATAAGTGTATAACAATGCCTTTTGAGGCTACTGTAAAGTCTGTAAAAAGAATGGATAAATAGAATTTAGTCAGGTGAGACCGAATGTTTTCCAAACCATATTATAGCTCCGACTAAAACAATCGGATATAATATTAATAATATAACACCAACATCTGGATTCATTTAATAAGCCTTTATAATTTGAAATGTTGTACTATATTAATAATATATTATGTAGAAATAACAACTATTAATTATTTAATATTAAATCAATTATAAATCTAAAGGCCTTTTAATGAATAATAGAGAAGTAATGGAATATGATGTAGTTATAGTAGGAGCAGGTCCATCTGGACTGAGTGCAGCTATTAAACTCAAACAGTTAAGCAAGGAAAACAATAAAGATTTATCAGTTTGCGTTATTGAAAAAGGTTCAGAAGTTGGCGCTCATATTGTATCGGGTGCAGTAATTGAAACAAAAGCTCTAGACGAACTTATACCTGATTGGCAAACGAAAAATTCTCCTCTTAAAATAAAAGCTACTAATGATAAATTTTTATACTTAACAGAGACAAAATCATATAAATTACCTACACCTCCACAGATGCATAATAAAGGTAATTATATTATTAGTTTAAGCGACTTTACAAAGTGGTTAGCTGAACAAGCAGAAGCTCTAGAAGTTGAAATTTATCCAGGTTTTTCTGCATCGGAGATTTTGTTCAACAAACAGGGTAAAGTAATTGGTGTTGCCACTTGTGATATGGGCAGATTAAAGGATGGCACCGAAGGTGCTAACTTTGAACAAGGAATAGAACTACATGCCACACAAACAATATTCTCAGAGGGTTGTAGAGGGCATTTAGGAAAAATTTTAATGAAAAAATTTGACCTTAATAAAGATAATTCGCCTCAAACTTATGGAATTGGAATAAAAGAACTTTGGGAAGTATCATCAGAGAATAGTAAACCTGGAAGTATTATGCATACAACTGGGTGGCCTTTAAAAACAGACACCTATGGAGGTTCATTTCTATATCATTTAGATAATAACAAAGTGTCAATTGGTTTTGTAATTGGCTTAGATTACAAGAACCCTTATCTATCTCCATATATGGAATTTCAACGTTTTAAGCATCATCCTGAAATAAAAAAAGTTCTTGAAGGAGGAAGAAGAATAAATTACGGGGCAAGAGCTCTTAATGAAGGTGGTATTCAATCTTTACCAAAATTAACTTTTCCAGGAGGGATGCTAACTGGATGTGAAGCTGGATTTCTTAATGTTCCTAAAATAAAAGGAACTCATCTTGCAATGAAATCAGGAATGATTGCCGCTAATGCTATATTTGAAAATATTGGAAAAAAAGAGGAAGTAGACAATTACCAAAGTTTAATTAAAAAAAGTTGGTTATGGTCAGAATTATATAGTGTCAGAAATATCAGACCGTCATTTAAGTGGGGTTTTTGGAAGGCGTTAGTCTATAGTGCCATAGACACATATATATTTAGAGGCAAAACTCCTTGGACTTTAGATCATCACGGAACAGATCATGAAAGTCTTGAGAACAAAAGCAAACATGAAAAAATCAATTACCCAAAACCTGATAATGTTATTAGTTTTGATAGATTAACCAATGTATCTTTTTCAGGAACTAATCACGAAGAAAATCAACCATGTCATCTTACTCTCAAAAATGAGGCGGTTCCCATAAATATAAATCTAGAACTTTATGACAACCCAGAGACAAGATATTGTCCAGCAGGTGTATATGAAATTGTTACAAGTGATAATAAGCCTAAATTACAGATTAATGCTCAAAATTGTGTTCACTGCAAGACTTGTGATATCAAAGACCCAACTCAAAATATTAATTGGATTACTCCTCAGGGTGGTGGTGGACCTAATTACCAGGGTATGTAATTTTATCAAAATTATTTTATTAGACATAAATAAGCACTTTAAGTTAACATGGTAAGTAATTCAGGGTGTTTAATTTGAACCAGTCAATCGTAGGTATTTTGTGGATGGTAGTAACTACAATTTTATTTGTAGGAGTAACTGCTACTGTAAGATATTTAGAAGGTGAAGTACCTGCTCCTCAAGCAGCATTCCTTAGATATGCAATTGGGACACTACTTTTAACACCTTCGCTTATATCCCTCGCTAAATTTAGACCTGGAAAACCACTGCTTCAAAAGTTTGTTTTGAGAGGATTGGTTCACTCAATAGGTGTAACTTTATGGTTTTACGCTATGTCTGTAATGCCAGTAGCAGAAGTAACTGCAATTGGTTTTTTAACTTATATTTTTGTTTCAATTGGTGCATGTATTTTTTTAAAAGAAAGGCTGCATAAACATAGATTAACGGCCATTTTACTTTCTTTTGTTGGAGCTATGATTATATTAAGGCCCGGTTTTAAAACAATTGAAAATGGTCAGATTGGAATGTTAATGGCAACTGTAGTATTTACAGCTTCTTATTTAATAGCAAAGGTGGTTTCTAAGGAACGCTCTTCATCTGAAATTGTTGCTATGTTATCTTTATTTACTACTATTTTTCTAATACCTACGGCTATTTACAGTTGGGAACCTCTGTCACTTAAAGCCATTTTGATTTTAACATTTACTGCTTTAATTGCTACTTTTGGCCATATAACAATGACAAAAGCTATAAAAGCGGCTCCTATGGTGGTAACACAACCTGTTTTATTTCTCCAACTTGTTTGGGCTTCAATTGTTGGTTTGTTTATATTCAGTGAAAAATTTGACCCCTTTGTAATTCTGGGTGGAACTATAATTATGATCTGCGTTTGTTATGTATCTTACAGAGAACATAAATTAGGTAAAAAAATAACTAGTGATGCTCTACAAAAGGTAATTTAAGGTGATTAATAGTATTGCTCCTATAAATGTTAAACAACCAGTGGCAAAAAGATTTGGCCCTAAAACTAATTTTGAAATATGTAGTCTAAAATTTTCTGCAGTAGTCAGTATAGATAATGATGTAAAACTAGTAGCTGTACCAGCACACCACCCAATCAAATGAGCCTGCATCAAAAATGCTGCTTCCCATAATGATAATAGTGGTCCAAATAAAGATAAAATTGGAGCAGAAGTAATGATAGGATGTATACCTATTAAACCAAAGATCCATACTATTAGGGGAAGAAGAATTATCATTGCCCAAAAAGGAAAATTATTTCCTATATTATTTGACATAAAATTTTGAATCTCGGCAGAACCACTCAAAATAGATCCTAAAAACATTGAAACTGATATCAATAACATCTCATCACCAGACTTTAATATTAAGTTATTCAAATTACTTATTATTGATTTAATAGTTTCAGGTCTTCTCAACATCTGAACGATAACTAAAATTGGTATAACGATCACTATTGCGTTTAATGCTGTCTTATCAAAAATTTGACCAACTGCTAATACAGATATGGATAAGATTAAAAGTCTAGGAAAAATTGGCTTTACACAGGAAATAGCTTCAATAAGATAATTTAAGTTAAACTTACCAATTAAAAATCTCATGCTTATTAAATTAAATAACAATGCTACTAGCAAACCGAAAATAATTCCCAACCATGCAGATTGACTAGGTAGATATAATTGTCCAACAGCAAAACTTACGAAAAAGGGTGACCATAAAACTGCTGTATTCATTCCTCTGATAGCTGCTTCTCCAGATGATTGTCTCATCTTATATTCTGCATTTTTGGGAATTACTGAAGATAAAAGAGGAAATGTACCAATATTTATTACACCACCAAGAACATGAGATGTGACCTGAATACCAGATAAAATCTTAGTTGAAACTAAATTAGAAAGAAGGTTTTGTGTTTTCGCAACAGAAGGCATTGTTATTGCGGTTGATCTAAGTAACCATAAGCTAGGTAGAAACGCTGAAAAAATGACGAAAAAATTACCTGCCTTCCAAAAACTTTCTTCACTTGGTAGGTCTTTTAAAATTAAATATGTTGCAGAAAATAAAACACATATGATTATCTTTGTAGTGAACCTAGAAAAAATGAACATTATGAACAATAGTAATGCATATACTACTATTATAAAAAAATTATAATTTATTCCAAAGTTGAAACCGTAGACAATTGGTAAAACAGCTAACCAACAAAAAATTGTTAAGATCAATTTTATTATCATAAATTATTTATTTCTTTAGAGTAATTTCTTTTCCAAGAACACTCGGAAATGAACCGTTTTTGTGGGTATTTTTTAATTTTAAGAGCCTTTTATAAGCCCAAGATGGATAATTTTCAGTCTTTCGGATCTTTAGATTAACATTTATTAAAACTTTCTCAGCTACAGCAATAACCTTATCTTTATTTTGAGAAAAGATATCTAGGCATAAATGCATCCTCTTTTCATCACAGTCTACGACTAATAACCTTACATTAAATTTTTCATCTAAACTCATTTCATTAAGGTAATGATAATGTGCTTGAAGAACAAAAGGTCCTTGTTTGTTTACCAGTGCATGTGTTTCTCCAATACCAAGAGTATCTTCAAGAAAAATATCTAAAGATATATCAAAAGCTAGAGTATAAAAAGCAACATTCATATGTCCATTGTAATCTATCCAATCCTCAATAACCTGTTTTTCAGGGAGAATTATTGGAGTATCATATGGACCGTCATATCCTCTATTATTTATTAATTTTTTAACCAATTTATAATATTCTTTAAGCTATTTTTTGGACAAGATCTTTGTTGCCTCTTCAATTCCCTTTATACTTAATGGAACCATCTTGTTAGAGAAAATTTCTTTTATAATATTTGTTGATTGTGAGTAATTCCAATGTTGTTCTTGGGTTGGGTTTATCCAAACATTTGAAGGCCACTGTGCAATAGCTCTTTCTAACCAAACTTGTCCTGCTTCTTGATTAAAATGTTCATTTGCTCCCCCTTCAACTAAAATCTCATAAGGGCTCATAGAAGCATCACCAACAAAGATACATTTATACTCTTTTCCATAAGTTCTAAAAATTTCCCTTGTAGAAAATTGTTCTTTCCATCTTCTAGAATTATTTTTCCAAACACCCTCATAGAGACAATTATGGAAATAGAAGAATTTCAGGTTTTTAAATACATTTTTTGCTGCTGAAAATAAATTTTCTACTTGCCTTATATAATCATCCATTGACCCACCAACATCTAAAAAAAGAAGTATTTTTATAGAATTTTCTCTTTCTTGTCTTGTTTTAACATCTAGGTAACCATTTTTGGCAGAATGTGTTATGGTTTCATCAAGATCTAGTTCTTCTTCAACGCCTGTTCTAGCCCACTGTCTTAATCTTTTTAAAGCAACTTGCATCCCTCTTGTATCTAATTCTCTTGTGTCATCAAAATCCCTAAATATACGCTTATCCCATACCTTAACAGCTTTTCCTTGCCCCCTTCTATCTTGACCAATTCTTATTCCTTCAGGATTATAACCATATGCCCCAAAAGGTGATTTTCCAGCAGTGCCTATCCATTTATTTCCACCTTGATGGCGTTTTTCTTGTTCTTTCAGTCGTTGCTCAAGAGTTTTCATTAATTCATCAAAGCCACCCAAAGCCTTGATGTCTTCCATTTCTTGTTTTGAGAAATGCTTATCCAACATCTTTTGTACCCATTCTTTGGGCACATTTAAGTGATCAAGAATATCATCTAATTTAATAGACTCTATCCCTTTAAAATATTGACCAAATATTACATCAAATCTATCTATCAACCTCTCATCTTTGATTAGACTAGTCCGTGCTAAATAATAAAATTTATTTATATCATACTCGACAAAGTCTAATTTTATAGATTCTAAAAATGTAAAAAATTCATTAAGAGAGACTGGTATTCTGGCGTTTTTTAATTTGAAAAAAAATTCCAAAAACATTTTTTTAACGATTTCCTCTAGCCATAAATGCAAGTCTTTCGAACAAATGGATGTCCTGTTCATTTTTTAGCAGAGCACCATGAAGTTTTGGTAGTAAATCTTTTCCATCGCTTTTTAAATCTAAAGGGTTAATGTCCTCAATCAACAGAAGTTTTATCCAGTCAAGAGCCTCTGAAGTCGAAGGTTTCTTTTTTAATCCAGGGACATCTCTAATTTCAAAAAATCTGTTTAAAGCGCTCTGTAATAATGATTTTTTAATTTCAGGAAAGTGTACGTTCACAATTTTCTTTAGTGTTTCTATATCAGGAAATTGAATATAATGAAAAAAACATCTTCGAAGAAATGCCTCTGGTAATTCTTTTTCATTATTAGAAGTAATAATTACTATAGGTCTTTTATTGGCTTTAATAATTTGATTTGTTTCATAAACATAAAATTCCATTTTATCTAATTCTTGTAAAAGGTCATTTGGAAATTCAATGTCAGCCTTGTCAATTTCATCTATTAGAAGTACAGATCTTTCACTAGATTCAAAAGCATTCCAAATTTTACCTTTTTTAATATAATTTCCAATATCTTCAATTTTCTTATCGCCAAGTTGACTATCTCTTAATCTACTTACAGCGTCGTACTCATATAAGCCTTGTTGAGCCCTAGTAGTTGATTTAATATTCCACTCTATTATACTTAACCCAAGACTTTCAGAAATTTGTCTAGCTAGTTCTGTTTTACCTGTACCAGGCTCCCCCTTTATTAAGAGAGGTTTTTCAAGTGTTATAGCTGCATTAACAGCTATATTTAAGTCATCAGTAGATATATAGTTACTTGTTCCTTCAAATTTCATAGAATTAAAATCTCCTAAAGCTTTATTCAAGCATTAAATTTTATTTTTCACAGCTTTTATGTATTCGGGACTGACTTCACAACAACCTCCTATTATTGAAGCATTATTTTTAATAAAGCTCAACATATCTTCAACAAACTTGTCTAAACTAAAATCTTTTCTTTTGTTAAGTATTGAGACATCATTTGTTTCGTTTAAAAAGTTTACAGTTTCAAAACCATTTGGCAATGCGCCAAAGGGTTTTGAAAAGTTTTTCATTATTTCGATTGATTTTTGAATAGCTTCAGGTGGAGCACAATTTATAAGAAAAGAATCAACTGAAGAATTATCGAATTCTTTTAAGGCATCTTCTAGTTTTTCTCCAGACCTTAATAATCCACCATCTTCTTCTTTTACACAAAAACTTAGCCAAACTTTTTTATCAGAATTTAGTGCTATCTCAGTAACTATATTAGCTTCTTCTAATGAGCAAACAGTTTCACAACAAAAAACATCAACAAATGGTTCTTGCAGGTCAATAATCCTTTTGTAGGTGTCTTTTGCATCTTCCTTTTCCAGTCCTATAGATGTTTTGTAACTCATAACTAAAGGAGGAAGACAACCTAATAGTTTTATTTTTTTATCTGATTTAGATGCAATAATTGCTTCGGTGGCAGCCCTGATAGCACTATTTTGTAGAGTCACAAACATATCTTCTAAATTATGTCTTTTTAACTTTTGGGGTGTAATACTGTAAGAATTTATTGTTATTGCTTCAGCCCCGGCTTTTATAAAATCTTTATGTAAATCAACGACTAACTCATAGTTGTCTAACATAACCCTCGCTCCCCAAAGACCGTCAGGTTTGATCTTCGATCTATGAATTAATTCTTGCCCCATTCCTCCATCAATTAAAAAAATATTATTTTTATTCATAACTTTACTATTTATTTCCTTCCTTTTTTACTTTTATTAAAAAAATTAATGGAATTGACAAAAAACCAACCCACGCATAAAGCTTGAATGCATCTATATATCCAACCATTAAACTTTGTCTATTTAATTCGTTAGTTAACTTTGCAATATTTAAATTATCAAGTTTGTCTATTATATCGTTAAAATTTATACCTTGATTCCATAATGAAACCATAGCTCCCATTTCTTCAAAATTAATTTGACCCATATGCAGTACTATGGCGACACTTACTGAAATAAAAAAACTAGATCCTATATTTCTTATTAAGTGAAACATAGCAGTTGCCTCACCATGAAATTTATTTGATAAAGTCGCAAAACATATAACACTTACTGGCGGCCAAGTCAGACCTACACCAAGACCTTGAACTAAACTAGCCCACGCAATATTTGAAAAAGTCATATTAATGTCAAATGTGGACATATACAGACCTGAAACTGCTTGTATACCAAAACCAAAAAATATAATAATCCTGGGATCTATACGACTAGTTAAAGCTATTATTGCAAAACCAATAAAGGTTCCTATACCTCTAATACCAAGTATAATTCCTATAACCGATTGTGGATACCCCCTCAATTCTTGAAGTAAAGGAGGAAAAATTACCATTGGTACAAAGTTTAACATACCAAAGAAAAATATTAGAATTAATCCCACGGTATAATTTCTGTCTTTAAATATACTTAAATTTACAAATGGTTTTTTTGTTGTTAGGCTATGAGTAATAAAAATATAAAAGCCAATAATTGCTACTCCAAATTCAATTATAGTCTCAGTACTATCGAACCAACTATTTCTTTCTCCTCTATCAAACATTATTTGCAAAGCGGCTACGCTGCATGCTAAAGCTAAAAAACCAATCCAGTCTAAAGAGAGCCCGCCTTGAACAGGTTTTTTTGGAACAGTAATCATAACTGCAAATAACGCGCAAAAACCAAATGGGACTAAGGTATAAAAAATCCATCGCCAATTTAGCAATTCTCCTAAATAGCCTCCAATAGTTGGAGCAATTACTGGTCCCAAAATAGTACCCATTCCCCAAACAGCCATTGCCAGTGAAATTTGTCTTTTTGGAAATGCTGCTAAAACTAAAGTTTGCGAAAGTGGAGGTAAGGGAGCTCCAAATACTCCTTGTGCAACTCTAAAAAAGACTATTTCTTCAAGAGAATTAGACATTCCACAGAATATCGAAGATATTATAAAACCAAGAACACTGAAAATAAGTATAGTCCGAATTTGTATTCTAGACGAAAGCCATCCTGCAAAAGGGGTGAAAATAGCTGTGGCAACAATATTCCCAGTAACAACCCAAGAAATTTGATCTTGAGTAGCTCCCATAGCTCCTCGCATATCTGATAACGCAATTGATGCAATCGTTACGTTCATAGCATATAGCATAGTTACAAATGTTGCAGTGGCTAGAATGAACCATTTAAATGATGAGTTGTTTTCTGATATTAAAGGTTTCAATTAAACCTCAAAATATTTTAAAAATACTAGAAAAAGGTCTAATTATTATAGGGACTTCACCTTCGTATTTAGTATCAATTGAGACAGAAACTGACATCCCAACACGAAGATCTCTATTAATGTTAGTTTCTTTTGTTCTTTTATTATCTAAATTAGATATAGATAACCTTACAGGAATTCTTTGTACAACTTTAACCCAGTTTCCAGAAGAGTTTTGTGGTGGTAGAATTGAAAATTCTGCGCCAGTGGTAGGACTTATACTCTCAACTTGAGCACTCCATGAACTATTTGGGTATGTATCAGGTGTAAAAAAGGCTAATTGACCAACTTTTATATTTGTTAATTCTGTTTCTTTTAAATTAGCTTCTACCCATGCTTTTTTTTCGTCTACAATAGCAAAAAGTATTTTCCCAACATCTATATATTCTCCTTCTTCAAGATTAAGTTTTGCAATTACACCATCTTGTTTAGCTAAAATAATAGACTGTTTAATATCAAACTTTATTTGGTTTAATTTACTTAAATGTTTTAGATACAAAGGATGATCAAAAGGTTTTATATCTTTGTTACCATTGAGTGTTGTTAAAATAGTCTTAGCTTTATCTTTACTGATTTTTAATTTTTGTTTTGAAGATAAATATGAATATTTTATTTCTTCTAAATCATTATTTAGATTAACAAATTTTAAATTATTAACCGCATTTTTATACAAGTAATTAGCTTCATCAAGTTTGCTTTTAAGCCCAACACCTTTATCTACTAATTTTTTAATCCTGTTTAATTCTAATTTTTGGTACTTAATTTTTTCCTTAGCAAGATTGATTTCGACATTAACTAAAGCTGCCATTCTTTGCATTTCAGAAAAATAAAATTTTATTTCTTCTTGGGCCAATTTAATTTCTTCTTTAGATTCATTATATCTAGATTTTCTATTTTCTATTTCTTTTTTTATATTAATAAGGTTTTGTTTTTGTTCTATGATGTTCATTTCTAATTTGTCAGTCTCAATTTTGAAAAGTTTGTCACCTTTTGTTACTCTTTGATTATCTCTAATAAATACCTTCTCAACTCGTCCTGGTATTTGAGACTGGACAGAAACAATTGGTGCTTTGATATATGCGTTTTCAGTTGTTATGAACCTGCCTAAAGAATAAAAATAACCTAAAGTTAATAAAATAATTAATGAAGGAAACAAAACTAATAATAAAAATCTTTTGATATTATTGTTATTTCTAGAATTGTTTTCGTTTTCTATTTTGGTTTCCATTAGGGCTTCTTTCCTCAATTTATATTTTAGAAGTTAAATCTTTTTTTAAGATTTGAAGTATGTCTTTTAATTTATTGCGCTCTTTATCCGTTAAAATAGATAATGATTCACTTCTGTATTCTGCAGCTTTGTCTCTCATAGAAGATATAAGTGGTTTAATACTTTCAGATAAATAAATATTTTTTGTACGACGGTCTTTTTTTTCATTTTTTCTGATTACCCACCCTTTTTTTTCCATACGGTCTAAAAGTCTACTCAATGGTGCCTTTTCCATATCCATAAGAATTGCAAGTTCTGATTGATTGATACCATCTTTAAAAAATAAGTAAGTTAATAACCACCATTGAGACCTAGTAAGTCCAATTGATGACATTTGACGGTCATACAGAACTCTGAGTAATCGAGCTACATCATGAATTAGCAAACCTATATTTTCTTCAAATATTTCTTTCAAATCTTAACCTTTTAAAATCTAGTTTCCTAGTAAACTATTTAGTTAACATATTTACTAATATAAAAAAATGCAATATTTATTTTAATATGTTTTGTCTAAATTTTATTTTTGCTTGAGATGCATTCCAATTTCTAGAATATTGAGGAGGTCTTGATTGATTAACCTTTAAGAGTATAAAAGTAGGTCCATTAAAATCATTATTAACTAAAGTTGTTGCTTGTAACAAGTCATCTTCATTATCTATAGTCATAGTATTAGGAAAACCACATCCTTGTGCAACAACATCTAAATCAACACCCAGTCCAGTATGTGACTTTTGACCACCCGTCTCTAAATATAATGCATTGTCTACACAAATTATAATGAGGTTTTTTGGTTTCATCGTAGCAACAGTAGCTAAAGAGCCCATAGACATTAGAACATCACCATCGCCAGAAACACAAAGAATTGTGTCATTCGGCCTTGCAAGAGCTAAACCTAAGGAAGTTGGAATAGCGCCTCCCATCGCTCCTCCAAACAAGAACGTATTAGAGCTTTCTCTAGTTAAAAATCCAATATCTTTTGCTGGCCCAGCTAATCCTGAAATTATGAGAAATCTATCAGTATCACCTAATAATTTTGGGATTGCTTTTTTTCTATCTAATGAATTCATATTTAATTTTTTACCTAAAAAGCTTTAGCTCCTATTAATTTTTGAGACAGTAAAACTGCAACAGATCTATCTGACTTAAAAACCATAGTCAAAGCAGCTTTTATAGTTTTTTCAATATCATATTCACTATCAATTTTTAGACAATTTATTCCTATTGATTTTAACGCTGGAACGACAGCTTGCCCCATAGCATATTGCCAAGGATTACCTTCCCCAAACTCTCCCCTCATTGTTACAATTGTTAAAAAAGGGAATTGTCCATGATTAATTAATGATAATTGATTAATACAATTTCCAACTCCACTACTCTGCATCAACAAAACTGCCTTCAAACCACCTAGATAGGATCCTGCAGCAATACCAATACCTTCTTCTTCTGATGTTAGCGGAATAGCAGTAATAGATGTGTCTTTAATCGCACTTTCAATTAATATTTTATGGCCAGCATCTGGTACATAACTAAATATTTTTATCTCTTCTTTTTTTAATATTTTGTAAAGATTATTTTGCCAGTTCATTTTTTATAAATTATCTCAAAATAAATAATAAGTATTTTAATAATTATTAAATATATAGTTTAGATAAAAGTATATAAAAAAAATTGCTAATAATTCTTTTATTAATCACAATTTACAAACAATTTTCTATTAAATAAATATTATTTGAAAACAATTACGTATTATCTATATTATGTAATAAAACTAGGATAATTCTAAGAAAGTATTGATGTTTCATTTTGATCTAAAAAAGGTTTTTCTTGCATCAATTTTCTCAATTTTTACAATTGGACTGTTATCCTTTTTAACTTATAGACTAAATTTAGGTATCTTTTTATTAGCATCTTTTGGATCAACAATGGTTTTACTATTTGGTTATCCTGAAAGTCCCTTTGCTAAACCAAAAAATATATTTTTTGGACATATTTTAACTTCTTTAATTGGTATTTTATTCTTTAAGTTTATTTCTTTACCAGTTTTTGTAATTATACCTTTAGCTGTTGGCTTAGGCGTTGCTATTATGATTGGATTAAATATTACTCATCCTCCTGCGGGAGGCAATCCTATTATAATGATTTCGAGTTCAGCATCTTTTGACTTTTTATTATCTCCAGTCATATCTGGTTCAATAATATTAATTGTTTTTGGATTTATCCTAAATAGATTTGTAGCTAACAATAATTATCCCAAATAGTACAAACAATTTTCTTGATAAGAATTTAATAAACTGATTAGATACTCTATTAATTTAATTTATGGGAGGATAAATATGAAGGTATTATGTATTTTATATGACGATCCTAAAGAAGGAATGCCAAAAAACTATCCACTTAAAAATCTTCCTAAATTAGATAAATATCCAGACGGAATGACAATGCCTTCTCCAAAAGGAAGAGATTTTATTCCTGGTCAATTACTTGGTTGCGTGTCTGGAGAACTTGGATTAAGAAAATTTTTAGAAGAAAATGGCCATGAATTTATTGTAACTAATAGTAAAGACGGTGACGGTTGCGAAGCTGACAAACACATTGTGGATGCCGATATTGTGATATCTCAACCATTTTTTCCATACTACCTTACAAGGCAAAGAATTAAAATAGCTAAAAATTTAAAAATGGCTATTACTGCTGGAATTGGTTCCGACCATGTGGATTTACAAGCGGCGATTGAAAACAAAATTGATGTTGTTGAGGTTACTTTCTGTAACTCAAGATCTGTTGCAGAACATATAGTAATGATGATTTTATCAATGATAAGGGATTATCATAATCAGCATAGAATAGTTAATGAGGGAGGTTGGAATATTGCTGATGCTGTTAAAAGAAGTTATGATGTTGAAGGTATGCACATAGGAACTGTTGCAGCAGGTAGAATTGGACTTGATGCACTTAGAAAAATGAAACCGTTTGACGTTCATTTACATTATTTTGATAGGCATAGATTACCTAAAAATGTCGAAAAAGATTTAAATTTAACATTTCATGAATCTGTTGAAAGCTTGGTTGAAATTTGTGATGTAGTTACAATTAATTGTCCTTTACATCCTGAAACTGAAAACCTTTTTGACGCAAAATTAATTTCTAAAATGAAAAAAGGTGCGTATATCGTAAATACAGCAAGGGGGAAAATATGTAACCGAGAGGCTGTTGTTGAAGCTCTAAAAAGTGGCCAATTAAGTGGTTATGCAGGAGATGTTTGGTTCCCTCAACCTGCTCCAAATGATCATATTTGGAGAACCATGCCTAATCATGGCATGACCCCACATACATCAGGGACCTCATTATCTGCTCAAGCCAGATATGCTGATGGAGTAAGAGAAATATTAGAATGCTTTTTTGAGAGTAGTCCAATAAGAAATGAATATTTGATAGTCCAAAATGGTAAATTAGCTGGTATGGGAGCTCATTCGTATAGTAAAGGGTCATCAACAAGTGGTTTTGAAGAGGCTGCTAATTACAAAAAATAAGTTTTTCCCTAATAAAAAAAGAACTATGGATTTATATAAATATTGATCGGATAATTTTAAAAATAATAAATATCCGTACTTTTTTAATTTAAATAAATAACTAATTTGCCCTTTGTTAATTATAAAATAGCTTTAAGATATATGTCATAGGATCTAACAATCTTTTGTGCTCTAAGCTTTATTTCTTCAATTAGCATACCTGGTTTATAGAGGTTTGAGCCTAAACCAAAACCTGTAATATTAACTTGTAACCAACTTTTAAATTTATTCTCATCGATACCACCAACTACAATTGAAACTACATTTTTTGGGAGGACTGCAGATAAAGCTTTAAAATTTTCTTCTTTTAATAATGAGGCAGGAAAAAACTTCAACCCATCAGCACCAGCATCCAAAGCATCAAAACATTCTGATGCTGTAAAAACGCCAGGAAAACTTAGCATGTTTAGTTCTTTTGTTTTTCGTATAACTAAAGTATTCAAATTAGGAGAAACTATAATTTTTCCTCCTATTTCAGCCACTCGATAAACCTCATTTTCCTTTAAAACTGTTCCTGCTCCAAAAATACCATTTTCCCCATGGAATTTTACCATTCTTTCTATTGTTTCATAAGGTTTTGGTGAGTTAAGAGGAACCTCTATAATAGTTATTCCAGCTTCAATTAATACATCTGAAACACTTTCAGCTTCTAGTGGAGATATACCTCTTAAAATAGCAATTAGCGGTCTTCTAGATTTAAAAATATTCTCTTTATAATTCAAAATTTTCTCTTAATTAAGTTTATCTTTAAAGTGCTGCAAACCTTTTAATACCATGTCTGCAGAGTTAAATTTTTGTATTGAAGAAACTTTTTTTATTAATACGTTCTCATATAGCTCAATCAAATCGATTTTTCCTATCAAAATTATATCATTATTTCTCCAAAACTCTGCACTACCTATCAATTCTATAGCCAGCAAATATCCTGATAGTCTAGACCTATAAATAACAGCTCCTTTAGTGTTAAGTATATCATCTGCTCTAAGTTGAAATAATGCGTTAGCAAAAAGTTCTGGATTATTCATTATTTTATTAGCTGAATTTAAAATTTCTGCTTTGTCTAAATTTTCAGATTTCATACTATGGCTTAACACAGAATTCTTAGAAATTATTTCAAACAACTCTCCTGTCATAAACGTTCTAAATTTTTCAAGAATATTTTTATTGATTTTAATCCATTTGCTGTGGGTACCTGGCAGACAAATAGACCCTTTGAAGTTATTATTATTGGTGAGAAATCCAGCAATCTGTGTTTCTTCTCCACGCATAACATCTGGAGGATCATTCTGTGAAATTCCAGAAAATATTTTTAAAGAAATTCTATTATCAAATAAAATAGGTGAAATGTAATTAATATTATTTAACTGACATGGAGCTTTTTCGTATGGAGCTTCAATCCATCCTTGACGGGCACCTAACATGCCACTTGCCAAAACATCTATTTTTTTATCTTTAACTAACCATTTTTCAATTAAATTTATAAAAGTATTTTCAAAATTGTTATCTTTTATAAACTTCATACCATCATTAGTCTCAATGGTATCAAATACAACATCGTCTTTTATTAAGTAAGCACGAAAAGAACTTGTTCCCCAGTCAACAGCAATCCATCTATCCAAAATATATCCTTCAATAAATTTTTAATGATAAACAAATATTTATGTTATTAAGTTTCGTAGATTATTCATAGCTCTTAATCTTTCCAAAATACAAATAAGGACAAACTTAACTAAAATATCCTCTTTTTCAAAATAATCCTTGATAAAGTCTACTCCTACTGCATGTAACGTAGTATTTCCAACTGATTTAGCGGTTGCAGACCTAACTCGGTCAGTAAACAAAGCCATTTCTCCAAATGAATCTCCTGGATTAAAAGTAGCTATAACTTTATCTAGTTTTGATACAAGTTGCACTTGACCTGATTCAACATAAAAAAAGAATTTAGGCTTCTGATTTCTCATAAAAATAGTTTCATCATCATTATAATCTTTAATAGGAAACTTAACCTCTTGCTTTGATAAAAATCCATCGTCAATTAGATGGTAGGTTTTACTCTTACTATTATGAAAAATTCTATCTAGAGAATATTTTATCATACCGCGAGTTAAAGATGAAGAAACTGCAAATGCTTTACGTAAATTTGAACTGTTAAAAGCAAAAACTGTAACGTCTTCTTTTAAAAAATAATCTAAATCATATGGCTTTGAAATCAAAGCTTCAGCAAAACCAATTGGGGCACCTGGTTCTAAAGTAAAAGTTTTTCCTTTTTCATCTCTCGCTAATACAGAGCCTTCTTTGATAATATAACATTCTTCATGATCTTTATTTTTTAAAAGATGTTCTTTTTTTAATTCATGAACTCGATATTCATTTTTAAGCATTGGTATATATTTAGATAAGATAATACTAATCTGTTTTTCTTTTTCTTTATCTTTTTCCAAAATATCCCCCACCAATAAAAATTAATTATTTGAATATTTATTATAAATTAAAACATAAATCTATTGGAAGTTTATTAAACGCTTATTTAAATTTCACAAAATAGGAAAAAGAATAAATTATGCCGCTGGATTAGAGATTTTAATTTCAGATGAAGTAGCCTCTGCCTCATAATTATAAACAAAAACACCAGCATATTGATTTTCTTTAAATACAAATGTCTGTTTTAATTCTTTTATGAAAGTATCAGATTCTGTTTCATATTTTTTTAATCTATCAATTGTGTCAAATTTGATAAATATTGATAAATCTCCATCTTTACCAATCATTACATTTAAAGATTGAAATTTGTACTGACTAATTTTTTTTCCTAAATTATCTGAACAAAAAGAGGCTGCAACCTTCGCTTCGGCAACAGTTCCAAATTTATATTGATAAACCTTAGCAAACATTATAAATCCCCCAATTTATCAAGCGCATTATCTATCAACGAGTTGGCTTCATTACCCTCAACTTTAATTTGGTTGTGAATTTTAGTAACTATATTCATCTTTTCTTGTAATTCATTACCCTTAGAAGATAACATGACTGTCATGTTTCTAATTTCACATAAATTAGCATGAATCAAGTTAGTTGCATCTTTTTCTGGTAGATTGAGCCCACTACAAATGTCAATAAAGTTTTTATAATCTGAAAGCGTGAAGTCCCTATAATTATCCATAAATATATCTATTGATTTAGAAATTTTTTGAGATGTTAACTCTTTTTGTTCTGTTTGGGTATCAATCTGAAGTGCTAATCGAGATACTAATTTTTCAATTAATTCAATTTTCTCTGAAGACATTTCTTTAACTTCAGTAAAATTAAGCAAGCAGAATGTACCTAATGCATATCCATCTTTATTCCTTACTGGAAAACCACAATAACTGTGGCACATTCCAGATGTTGCAGCTGGATGATATTTAAAAATGTCATGTTTTTTTAGATCAAATACAACTAAAGGATTTTTTTCAAGTAAAACGTATGAGCATATACTATCTGCTTTGTCATTTTTTTGATGAAGTTCTTTTTCAAAGCCAATAGCCGAGATACTACACTGATTTTTAGAATCATATAGACTAAAACTTCCACCTTCATAACCACTAATATCTTTTGCTATTTCCAAATAAATGTCGAACAGATAAACTTGGTCAGTCCCAATTATACCAGTCCTTTCAGTAGCTTTAGCTCTTCTCTTTTCATTAATCGGTGTTGGTGCGGGTACCCATTCCATTTAAAATTTCCTTAAATATATAAATCAAATTATAATAATTTATTTTGAAATTGATTTAAACAAAAAAATCTTAGGTAAAAAAGTTGCACTTTAAATAAACAACAAAAGCGGCCTTTGAAGGCTGCTTTTGCAGTAATAAAGAAAATTTAATTATAAACCAGTCTGAGAAACTAATTTAGTCGTCATATAAGCGTCCAAACCTTCAGGACCACCTTCTGATCCGTATCCAGAGTCTTTTACACCTCCAAATGGCGTATCAACGAGCCCCAAACCATGATGATTAATAGACACTTGTCCACTTTCTATAGATTGACCTAAATCTTGTGCTGTTTTTGCAGAATTTGTGTAAGCATACGCAGCTAAACCATAATTTAGACGATTAGATTCCTCAACAACTTCATCAATAGAACTGAAAGAATTAATAGGAGCTAAAGGACCAAATGGTTCTTCATTCATGATTCTTGCCTCATTACTGACGTTTGTCATAACAGTCGGCTCAAAGAAGTAACCTTTATTACCCTTTCTCTTACCACCTGTTAAAACTTTTGCACCATTTTCAACAGCATCTGCAACAAAACCTTCTATTGCTGTAAGTCTTCTATCATGGGCAAGCGGACCCATTTTTACGCCCTCGTCTAGACCATTACCTACGTTTAGGGATTCAGCTTGTTTAACAAAACCATCGACAAATTCTTCATACACTGAGTCATGAACTAAAAATCTTGTTGGAGAAATACAAACTTGACCTGCATTCCTAAATTTATTCGCGCTTAAGATTTTTACTGCGGCTTTAACGTCAGCATCCTCACATACAATCGCAGGTGAGTGACCACCAAGCTCCATAGTTACTCTTTTCATATGAGTACCTGCTTGTGAAGCTAATAATTTTCCAACAGCTGTGGATCCTGTAAAAGTAACTTTTCTTACAATTGGATGTGCGATTAAATATTCTGAAATTTCAGCTGGTATACCATAAACCAAATTAATTGATCCTTTTGGCATTCCTGCCTCATCAAAAGCTTTTATTAATTCTGCCACACTAGCTGGCGTCTCTTCAGGTCCTTTTACAATAGCAGTACAACCAGCTGCAAAAGCTGCCGCAACTTTTTTAACCACTTGATTAAGAGGAAAATTCCAGGGTGTGAAGGCCGCTACAACTCCAACTGGCTCTTTAAATACAAATTGATAAACACCTTGAGGAGCTCTTGAAGGAATAATCCTTCCATAGGCTCTTCTTCCTTCTTCAGCATACCAGTCAATTGAATCAGCCGCTCCCATTGTCTCCATCTTTGCTTCAATTAGAGGTTTGCCTTGTTCCATAGTCATCAAAGTCGCAATTTGATCAGCTTTACTACGAACGATATCAGCTGCTTTACGAAGTATTTTTGATCTCTCATATGCAGAAACATTTTTCCAACTATTAAAAGCACTTTCAGCTGCATTTAAAGCGATATCTAAATCTTCTTTTCTAGCATGAGAGACTTTTCCAATAACTTCTTCAGTTGCTGGATTGATAATTTCAAGACTCTCTTTTGCTGCTGCTTCTCTCCATTCTCCATTTAGAAAAAGATGGGTATCTGGATAATTAGTTGACATATATAAACTCCCTTAACTTTATTTAAATAATTTAATGATTAATACTTTATAGAATTAATTAATGGAATACACTAACTTTCTGCGAGTGCAATTGGAAAATTTTGTTCAAATAAATCTATATCACTATCTAATCCAACTGTTACTCTTATACATCTGTTTTGGGGATAAGAATACGGCATCCTAACGAATATTCCCTTTTTAATAAGGTTTTCTAATACGCTTTTTGCAAATAATGCATCCTTAAGACAATCTATAGCTATGAAATTCGTGTGTGAGGGAATAAACTTACAATTATTACTTAAAGCTATGTCACTTATTCTGTTTCGGGCAAGTGATGCCTTTTTGATGACTTCACTTATAAAATCATTATCTTCAAGTGCAGCTAAAGCACCCACTTGTGAAACTCTTGACATCCCAAAATGATTTCTTATCTTTTCAAAATTTAAAATTAAATCTTTTTCTCCTATAGCATACCCTACCCTCAATCCTGCCATTCCATAAGCTTTGGAAAAAGTTCTCATTCTAATGATGTTTTTTATGTTTGTTGATATGTTAGGAATTAATGCTGGATCTACGAAATCTATATATGCCTCATCTAAACATAACATAGTATTTTCAGGAAGATTTTGAACTAGGGTTTCTATATCTAATGGTTTATTAATTGTACCCATAGGATTATTTGGGTTTGAAACATATAGAATTTTTGCTGATGTTTCTTTAACTTTTTTTAATAAACTTTCTAAATCTTCAGTATCATTTTTGAAAGGAATCTTGTGTAATTGACCACCAAAACCTTCAACATGATAATTGAATGTTGGGTAGGCTCCATCGGTGGTTACAACATTATCACCTTTTTCAATTAATAATCTAACTAGGTATCCAAGCAGGCCATCAATACCTTCACCTACAACAATATTTTCAGGTTCAACCATGTGCTTTTTTGCAAGTGCATGCTTAAGTTCAAAATTTTCAGGGTCTCCATATTTCCATGTTTTAATTATTTCATTTTGCATAGCCAAAGTAGCTTTTAATGAAGGACCAAAAACACTTTCATTAGCCCCAATACGAGCTTTAAAAAGTTGTTTTAAGTTTCTTTCTTGAGCTTCAGGCCCAACAAATGGAACTGAAGAAGGAAGTTTTTCGACTATTTTTGTATATTGAATACTCAATATTTGCTCCATGTTTTATACATATGAATTAATTAGCATAACTTATAAATTATTCAAATTATTGACTTTATATTCTTTTAGATAATTCATTGCTTATTAAAAAGCTTGTTCTCGATATTATATGTTTTAATAGCTGTTTTAGAAAAAAGAGCTTGTTTTTCACCTGTTGAGAATTTTTCAACAATTTTTTTATAATTATTGAATAAATTATTAAAAGTAACTTTTAATTTTGAAACAGGAAAATTGCTTGCAAACATACATCTTTCAGGACTAAAGAAATCAATTAATTCATAAATAATATTTGCATTTTCAGCATAATTCCAGTCTTGTCCATTTACTCCAAATTCAGATAATTTTATATAAGTATTAGGTTCTAGAGAGATTAACTTAATACCTTTTCTCCAAAATTCCATACCTTCCTTAGATCTATCCCAAGGAAACCCAGCATGATTTATAATAACCTTAGTATTCGGTATTAACCTAACTATTTCAACTGCCTCTTCTAGGTGCCAACAAGGAACTCTTAAGTCATAATTCAGATTATATTTTTCTAATAACTTTAGTCCTGACCTCCATTTTTCATCCTTCATTGAACCATCTTTAATGTATTGCAGACTATTTCTTGAAAATTTAACAGTTGGCTTTGATCTTATACCTTTGACAATATCAAAACTTGCCTGTTCAGCTATAACTGCTTCAGCATTATTTTTATGAAACCATGCATGGCCAACAATAGCATTTGGAAATTTATTCTTTTTTGATACTTTTTCTAGCCATTTAGTTTCACCAACTTGATCTTGTCTGTCCCACTCTGCCTCACAGTGAACAGTACCAATTACATTATGACTTTTTATATCTTTAATATAGTCAACTGGAAGGTAATTTTTTCTAATTGATTTATAGTTTCCTAAAAAAAAATCAGGATCTATTTTATCACTCAAAAAAGGGTAATAATTTTTATTTAAGTCCCAAAAGTGATGATGTGCGTCCACAATTTCAATGTCTTCACTCATTTAATATTCTCACGTTATTATATTCTTTCTACGTAATACCAAATAAGAAGATATTATAGAAATACCTGACATAATGAATAGTGCAAATAAACATATATTAAAATTTTCAGCACCGCCGAGGAAAATAATTAAAAAGCCTGCCAAACCTCCTGAGCCAACTTGAAATGCTCCCATCAATCCACTAGCAGCACCTTTATTAAATTTAGAAGAATTTATAGCTCCCGTCATACTATTTGCTACTGCAAAACCATTAGAGCAACCAAATAGAACGCATATTAATGATAAAGTTAAAGAACCATTTTCGCCTAAATTATTATTTAAAAAGAAAATAAATACAGTACAAAAAGAGCATACTGTTCCTACAAAACACATTTTCTCTAGACCAATTTTAGGGGTTAATTTACTATTTATTATATTTCCTAAAATATAACCTACTGACGTAAGAGAAAACCATATCCCAAATTCAGATATGCTGACCCCTTTTCTTTCAAACTCATATGGCATAAAACCATTCATTGCAAAAAACATTGAAGTTTGCATTGCCGTTGTGATTGTAAAAAAATTAAAAGAAAAATTTTTAACTAATCCCTTATAAACTAAAAATACATTTTTAAAGCTTACACTTTTAGCTTTATTAATTAATGTTTCTTGTAATGTTAGTGACATTAAAATTATTAATATTAAGCTAATTACACCTAAAGCAATTAGGTTAGTTCGCCATCCTAAGAATTCCGCTAGAAATCCTCCAAAAATAAAACAAGAAATAGGAATAATCGCCATTAAAGCTGTCATTTTGGACATTTGTTTTGCTGCTTCACTTATCTCAAAGCAATCACTCAAAATAGTCCTTCCGACAGATAAGCAAGCAGCAGCTCCAAAACCCTGAACACATCTTAGTATTAATAAGATTTCAATATTAGAGGCATAAGAAGCTACAAAGGCTGAGATTGAATATATTGTAGCCCCTAATATTAAAATTGGTTTCCTTCCGTATTTATCTGAAAATGGCCCGGATAAAATTTGTCCAAGAGCTAAAAAAATAAAATATAAGGTCAAAACAAGCTGAGTGTCAGAAAATGAAATATCTAAATCATCTTTAATAAGGGTTAAAGCTGGTGAGATTATAGTCATACCTATAACAGGAACGGCGACTATTACTGCCAACAAATTAATATTTGGCTTTATCAAAGATTACCGCCATTCTTACTAAGTTAATGTTTATTGTTAAATTTAAAGTTTAATTATTTTCAACTTCGTGGACTTCGATTACATTTCCATCTGGATCGTAAAAAAATATTTGTTTCCAGCCAGCTACTGCAGTTTCACCCCAATCAGAATAATTAATACCTAATTCATCAAGATGTTTTTTAAAGGCTTCCAGATCATCAGTTCGATAAGCTATATGTCCTTTTTCTAGAGGATTTATAGAATGACCAGTCTTGAAGCAAACATTTAAATCTTTTTCAGCTAAATGAGTTTGTATTTTACCATCTGAAACAAAAGCAACATCGCCTGAGTATCCTTTTTTTTTCTCTAAAATCGGTAACCCTTGAGTTTCCGTCTTAAGTTTCATAACATTTAAGTAGAAATCATTCATTTCTTCTACTTTATCAGAAGATAAATTAATGTGATGCAATTCAATTTTCATTCTAACCTTCAAACTAATTTCAAGACTTATACAATATTAATTTTATCATATTAACAAGTTAAAAGAAACTTATGTAAAATTTTGGATAATGGCGAGAGTGACGAGACTCGAACTCGCGACCTCCGGCGTGACAGGCCGGCGCTCTAACCAACTGAGCTACACCCCCATAAAAGGTTTAATAATACTTGATAGAGGCAGACAATCTTTTGGTCAAGAAAAGAATAGATTTAAAACTATAAAAATCAAAAATTAATTATGTTTTCTTTTAACTAGCGGCATGAAATTGAAATATTTTGAGAATATAAATAATTCAATAAATATTGCAAAAATCATAGTGCTTAAAAGTGTATTAGTAAAAAATGGTATTGCCATAATATAACAAGTCATTAAACCTTCAAGATTCGCTTCATAATAATTACTTGTAAGCCATACACCAAAATTAGAAAGTGCAAAAAATATTAAAGATCCTAAAAAAGCCAAAATTAATCTATTTATCATACTTTTTGAAAATTTTGAAATCAACCCTACTAAAACTAGACTTCCCCACGTCCAAATTAATAAACTATGAAATCCTACAAAATAATCTGTTATCGCAAAACCCAAAATACAAAAGGGGAGAGACCATAAACCAAAAATGATAGGTAGATATAAGCTTAATGCAATAACGGGTGTGAAATTAGGTGGATGAGGAATTATTCGAAAAATTAGAACAATTCCAACACAACCTAAAAACAATAAACAATTTTCAATTAATTTTTTTTTACGCATGATTTCTAATTAAACCAAATTCACGTTTAAACAAAGTAATTTTTTAAAATGTAGCCTCGAGACCAAAAAATAAAGTTCTACCAGGTTGTGGATAAACAAATGCCACATTGCTTCCACTTTTGATTAAGTTTGTATAATATTTCTTGTTAAAAATATTATTAATTGATCCTTTTAAATTAACATTTTTAATTTTATGGGTAATATTAAAATCTGTTATTTGATATGCTTTGGATTTTTCTAAAATATATGTAGGGTCATTTCCTGATCTTTGTTTACCTACATATTTATATTCTAAAGAAGCATTAGAAAAATAATCTATACCATAGTTTAAAGACATATTACCAGAAATTCTAGGGACATATGATGTTTCATTTCCCTTTTCGATACCTTCAGTAAAGTGAGAATCAATATATGTTGCATTAGATTTAAATTTCAATTTATCATTAACAGACTGGTCAAGCTCAATTTCTAAACCTTGTTGAACAGAAGGGTCAAAGTTTTCATTATTGAAAGTTGTTTGATTTAAATAAATTTGATTTTTTATTAAAGTTCTAAAAACAGATGCTTTATATCTCATTTGGCTTTCGTCGTACTCATATCCCAACTCAATATCATTGGAATATTGGTGTTTAATATCTTTTTCTACTGGATTTGGGCTAACTAAAGAAATTATTTCATCTAGGCGAGGTGATCTATATGTTCTAGAAATATGTGCAAATAAATTATTATAACTTTCTAAATTATAATTTACACCTAAAGACCACGCATAATTGTCTCTTTCAATTGAAGACAAACTACTTTTAGTAGAATAGTTATTTGCATTGAGTTCATAATGATGATAACGAAACCCAATCTCATATTGAATATCTTTATATTCAGAATGTTTAAATTGCAAAGTTCCAAAAGGCTCAAATATTTTTTGGTTTGCAATGTTATGATAGTTAACTTGAGACCAATTATTTCCTATAGCTCTATAATCAGAACTAAAAAAATCAATGCCTAAGTTAATATTAGAATCTAAATTTTTAAATTGATTTTTTTTACTTAATTTTGAACTAAATGTTGATGTTTCTAGATTTGTTTTTGCTCTTATATATTGTCCCCAAGAGTAAGAGGAAGTTCTTTGATCTTTATCTTCAAATTTCAATACATTAGAAAACTTAGCGCCTGAGTTTAAAATATTTTGTGACCCAACACTTATCGAGTTTACTTTTTCTGTTCCATAATCTTCTGGATTTCTTGAATATCTGGGCCTTGTATAAAAATCAGTTATAGAAATATTTCCTGGAAGACCCGTAAATTGTTCTGAGTATACTGATTTAAAATTATATCTATTAATAGAATCCTTTAAATAAATTAAATCGAAATTAAATGTATCATTCTCAAATTTATTATTTTCTCTATAACCTTTGCTATTTTCTTTAGACATAAAACTTTGAACAACAAAATTGTCCAATCTTTTAGTTAATGAAAATGAATTATTTTTACCGTTAAAAGATTTTACAGAACTTTTGAATGTTAATTTATCTGATGTAAAAATAGGATTTTTAGTTATTATATTTATTGCTCCACCTACCGCACCATCACCAAATAATACGCCAGCAGAACCTCCTTTAATAATCTCTATTTCATAAATGTCATCTATGTTTAATATAGATAAATTCGCTCCACCTATTGTCATATCAGTTAATCTAATACCATTTACTAAAATAAGAATATTACGAGATGATTGTTCTCCAAAGCCTCTAATTTTTACAGATGTTTTTGCATCTGTACCATAATAGTAATTATCAAAATTAATTCCTGAGTATTTTGATATTAAGTCACCTATCGTCTTATATGACGATTTTCTTATAGTATTATAATCAATTATAGTAATTGAACTACCAACAACATTTTTATTAATCTTGGATGGATGAATCGTAATTCTTAAAGGTTTTTTTTCCACAGAATATGAATTTGAAATAGGTATAATTAATAATATGAATGATAAAACAAACGCACGTGTAATCATAATTGCCTCCAGCAAATAAATTTAAAGAGCATAAGCCCTCATATATTTAGTCGCTAGACGATAAAACACGTGCCATCTACTCTACCCGGAAGCTGACAAAGCGACATTTTATGGCAGGTCTCCTGGCTTATGCATCACAGCTTAGGTAACCTTCCCAGATATAAAATCCAGTGGCATATTTACCCTCACTCAGCATTTACAGTTGCGGGGACAGCTTTGGCTTACAATTCATATGAATTACCAAATTCCCATTTTAAACTTGAAGAAATCTTCGAAGCACCATAAACACTTTATTAATAGTTTAAATAATCTTAACAATGCAAGTACTAAATTATATTTTTTAAAATGATAAAATTATCAATAATTGGAAATGGCTACACGGCTCAATATTTGTCTAAAGAGGCTTTAAAAAAAGGGATACAAGTTTCTATAATTACAAGAAATATTTCAAATCCAAAAAAAAATATCCATTATTTTAACTATTTTGATTCTAAAAATGTTGCAGAAAAGCTTTCTAAAGAAAATATCATTTCTACAGTCCCCCCCAAATGAAGAGGGTTTAGATCCAGTTATCCAAAATTATGGAAAATCAATAGCATCAAATAAAAATAAAATTATCTATTTTTCTGCGACATCCGTGTATGGAGAAGGGGAAATAGAAGAAGAAACTAAACCTGATCCTAAACATAATAGAGGTATAATCAGACTTAATGCCGAAGAAGAGTGGATTAAAACCAATCCAAAAACATTAATTTTTCGAATTGCGGGT
Source organism: uncultured SAR116 cluster alpha proteobacterium (assembly GCA_902517275.1). GTDB lineage: Bacteria > Pseudomonadota > Alphaproteobacteria > Puniceispirillales > Marisalimonadaceae > Marisalimonas. The sequence continues at coordinate 21,754 of CABYBQ010000004.1, read as the reverse complement.
ATATATGGTCCTAAAAGACATCCAATGATAAAATATCTAGAAGGTAACAATGAAATTCTTGTTAAAAAAGACTATATTCCAAACAGAATTCACGTTGAAGACTTGTCTTCAATAGCTATTCAATTTTTAATTAAAAATCTGAATAATAAAATTATAAATGTATGCGATCAAAATAAAGTTAGTAGTTACGAAGCAGTTAAATACGTTACAGAAAAATTAAAATTAAAAGAACCATTAATAATTAAATATAATCCAAATCAAGTTTCTGATAGTTTAAAATCTTTTTATGAATCTAATAGAATTATCAAATGTAAAGTTTTGGGAAATGAACTTAAATATAAATATAAATATCCAGATTACGCAAAAGCTTTACTTAATTTAACTAAAAAACTAATAAAAAATAAATAAATCTAGGATAAATTCTTTGTCAAAATTCTCTAATAATTGTCATAAAGTAACATTTATAAAACACTGGAATGCAAGTTTATTTTCTTTTCGTATTCAAAGACCACCAAGTTTTAAATTTAGGTCTGGCGAATTTGTAATGATTGGTCTACCAAATGAAGAAGATAAACCTATATTAAGAGCTTATTCAATCGCCTCACCAAGTTGGTCAGAAGAATTAGAATTTTATTCAATTATAGTTAAAGATGGTCCCTTAACATCGAAATTAAAGAATATTAAGATAAATGATGAAATAATTATGATGCCTAAATCTACTGGCACATTAGTTTTGGACGCATTAAAGCCTGGGAAAAGGTTGTTTTTACTCTCCTCTGGAACTGGTTTTGCACCCTTCGCATCCCTGGTAAGAGAACCAGAGACCTATGAAAAATTCCAAACAGTTGTTGTAACTCATACTTGCAGAACTATTCCTGAATTAGCTTATAGCCAAGAAGTAATTAATGAAAGCAGGAATGATGAAATTATTAAAGAGTTTATTTCAAATAAATTAATTAGCTATCATTCCACTACAAGGGAAAAATTTATTAATAACGGAAGAATAACAGAACTTCTTAATACTAAGAAAATTTTTAAAGACCTTGAGATTGAAGATATATCTTCTAACGATAGATTTATGTTTTGTGGGTCAATGGGTCTAAATAATGATTTAAAGGCTATAATGATAAAACATAATTTAAAAGAAGGTGCAAATAACAATCCAGCAGAGTTTGTCTTAGAAAAGGCTTTTGTAGGCTAACTTACCATTTTTCTATATCAGGCCTTAACTCTACATCAAATGACCAAGCAGAGCGTTTCTGTTGTGATATTCTAAATATTTCTTCTGCTATATCTTCAGGTTGTGCAAATTCTATTTCATCTTTATTTTTTTGATGTTCAATCCTACTTCTTGTCCATGGAGTATTAATTGATGCGTCTATAGTTATATATGAGACGTGAATACCTTTTGGGCCAAAATCACGAGCTAAAGATTGTGCTAAAATTCTTTGAGCTGCCTTAGTAGGTGCAAAATATGGTGTCATAGCGACCCCCCTGTGTGCAGCAGTATTTCCTGTGACTATAATTACACCCTTTTTATTTTTCAACATATCTGGTATCAAAAAATGAGCTAAGTACATAAGTGAGGTTGTATTAATTCGAAAGTTTTTTTCTAACCATTCTGGTTTTCCGTTTAGTAGATATTCAAAATTTCCTTTAACTGCATTATGAATTAGTACTTCTGGTGAGCCCATTTCATCTTTTATTTTTTTACAGGTGTTTTCTAATACAGTTAAGTCTGAAACATCACAGATATATCCTTTAGAATCTGGTAATTCTTTTTCAAATTTTTTTAACCTTTCACTAGATCTAGCTAACATTGCAATTTTATAACCAGCTTTAGCGAAACGTCTAGCTGTAAAACCACCCGTACCTTCCCCAAGACCAGTAATCAGACAAACAGGTTTAGTAATGTTTGGCATATTTTAACTCCAAAGAGAAAATAAAAATTCATATAAAAATAACGAATAATTTGTGTTATGTAAATAATTAGGGATTTAAAAGTTTTATATTTAAAATGGTGGGCGGTGACGGTCTCGAACCGCCGACATTCTCGGTGTAAACGAGATGCTCTACCAACTGAGCTAACCGCCCATTTCGTTTAAGTTTATACGTAATTTTAATAAAGTTTACAACTATGAACTTATTTATTTTGCTATAATTTGTATTGATTAAATATAAAGGACTAATGTTGAAATCGAAAATAAATAAACAGCCAAAAACTTGGATAATTGAACAAATAAAATTACTAGCCCCCAAAAGAAAAATCCAAATATTAGATTTTGCTAGTGGGAATGGAAGAAATAGTATTCCTTTAGCAGGAAAAAATAGAATTATAACGGCCATAGATAAAGATAGTATAGAACTAGTTCAGTATGATCATTTTGAGTATATTAATACAATCTGTTTTGATCTTGAAACAAATCAAAATTGGCCTTTAAAAGAAAAATATTATGACATCATAATAGTTGTTAATTATTTATACAGACCTAAAATCAAAAAATTAATGAATTTGTTAAAAAATAATGGGTATTTATTTTATGAAACTTTTTCAGTTGGCAACGAAAGATACGGTTCACCAAAAAATCCAGATTTTTTATTAAAAGATAGAGAGCTAATCAATCTATTCAGTAAAAAAAACGAGATATTAGGTTATTTTAACGGGAAAGTTATTGAAGAAAAAATATCCATTAAGCAAAGGTGTTTAATAAAAAAGACGTCTTAAACAAGACGCCTTTCTAAAATTATAAATTTATAATTAATTGTTAACTGCATCCTTTAAAGGGCTTCCAGCTTTAAATTTTGGTTGCTTAGAGGCTTTAATTTGAATGGCTTCGCCAGTTCTAGGGTTTCTTCCTGTTGTAGCGGCACGGTTGGCAACAGAAAAGGTTCCAAAGCCGACTATACGCACATCTCCACCTGATTTTAGAGCGCCGGTAATGGACTCAAAAACACCATCAACTGCTTTAGCCGCATCTACTTTTGAAAGACCCGAAGCTTCAGAAACACTTGCCACCAATTCATTTTTATTCATTCGTACCTCCGTTTAAAGATTAATAATTAAATATTTATATACGATTTTACTATAGAACTCTAGTAAATAAAGATCATTTTTACAAAGAAAACTATAAAATTAATTTATTTTAATGGGAAATATTAGCTTCATCTGACAAATTAGTTTCACTAGCTGGATTTAATTTACTAGCGTCTAAGACACTTATTTCTTGAGGTAAATGAACTAAAGCATTTTCAATTACCTGATCAATTGAGTCTATAGGTATAATATTTAGTTCCTCTTTTATATTATCTGGTATTTCTACTAGATCTTTTTTATTGTCAATCGGTATTAAAACTGTTTTTAAACCACCTCTTTTAGCAGCCAATAATTTTTCTTTTAAACCACCAATTGGGAGAACTCTTCCTCTTAAAGTTATCTCTCCAGTCATACCAACATTACTTTTAATCTTTATATCTGTTAAAGCAGAGACTATACTAGTTACCATCGCCACACCTGCTGATGGCCCATCTTTTGGAGTGGCACCTTCTGGCACATGCACGTGAATGTCATTTTTTTCTAAATCAATTGGGTTTAAGCCATAAGATAATGCTTTAGATCTTATAAAAAATTCAGCTGCCTGTACTGACTCCTTCATTACATCACCTAGTTTACCTGTTGCTGTAACCTTACCTTTCCCTCTTACTTTAACTGCTTCAATAGATAATAATTCACCACCCACTTCTGTCCAAGCTAACCCCGTAGTTATACCTACAAGATTATCTTTTTCAATTTCTTGTCTTTGATATAAAGGTACACCCAAAATATCATTAATATTTTCTTTGGTAATATTAAAAGATTTAGCTTCTTTTTTTTCAATTAATGTAACTATTTTTCTAGTTAATTTTGCTAATTGTCTCTCTAAATTTCTAACACCAGCTTCTCTTGTGTAAGATTGAATTATTATTTTAAGAGCTTCCTCATTAATAGAAAATTCTTTATCTTTTAGTTTACAATTATCCATCTGTTTTTTTATTAGGTGTCTTTTGGCTATTTCTAGTTTTTCGTCCTCCGTATAACCAGAAAGTCTAATTATTTCCATCCTATCTAATAAAGCTTGAGGCATATTTAATGTATTAGACGTAGTGATAAACAGTACTTTTGATAAGTCATAATCTATCTCTAGATAGTGATCTTGAAAAGACTTGTTCTGTTCTGGATCTAACACTTCTAAAAGTGCAGAAGAAGGATCACCTCTATAATCATTACCTAATTTATCAATTTCATCCAATAAGAAAAGTGGATTGATTGCAGAAGCTTTTTTCATTCCATGGATTATTTTTCCTGGAAGTGATCCTATGTAAGTTCTTCTATGGCCTCTTATTTCGGCTTCATCTCTAACACCACCTAAAGCCATTCTGATATATTCTCTTCCTGTAGCTTTAGCTATTGACTTTCCTAAAGAGGTTTTACCAACACCTGGTGGACCAACTAAACACAGAATTGGCCCTTTAATTTCTTTAGTCCTCTTTTGTACAGCTAAAAATTCTATTATTCTGTCTTTAACTTTTTCTAAGCCATAGTGGTCATTATCTAATATTTCTCTAGCTTTTACTATATCAGTTTTAACTTTGTTAGTTTTTGTCCATGGAATTGAAACCAACCAATCAATATATGACCGACTAACAGTGGCCTCAGCACTCATAGGACTCATATTTTTTAATTTTTTTAACTCTGATAGTGCTTTTTCTTTGGCTTCTTTTGTTAATTTACCATTCTCAATCTTATCTTCAATTTCATCAAATTCATTTTTACCGTCTTCAGATGATCCAAGTTCTTTTTGAATTGCTTTTAATTGTTCATTCAAGTAATATTCACGTTGTGTTTTTTCCATCTGGGTTTTAACACGAGACCTTATTTTCTTTTCAGAACTTAATACCTCAATCTCATTTTTAATTTTTAGTATTAAACTTTCTATACGTTCAATTGGGTTTATCATCTCAAGAAATGATTGTTTTTCTTCAATATTAAATACTAAGTGATTAATTATTGTATCTGATAAAGTATTAGCATCTTTAATATCAGAGATAGTTGACAATATTTCAGTACTTATTTTACCATTTAATTTTGCGTATCTTTCAAACGAATCAAGCAAATTTGAAGTAATTTCTTTGCCTTGTACTAATGAAACTTCTTCACTCTTTGATAAAACAGAATTGGAACTTAAATAAGAACTAGATATTATAATATTTTTAACAACACACCTAGATTTTCCTTCAACTAAAACTTTTACTGTGCCATCTGGAAGTTTAAGCATCTGAAGTATATTGCCTAAAGTACCAACTTTGTATAAATCTTTTTCTTTAGGATCTTCAATAGAAGGTTTTTTTTGAGTTAGTAAAACTATTTCTTTATTTTCTTCCATAACCGCTTCAATTGCATTGATAGACTTTATTCTACCAACAAAAAGTGGAGCGATCATATGTGGGAATATAACGATATCTCTCAGAGGTAATATAAGATGCGTTGATTTAGTCAAAATAATATCCTTTAAATTTATATTAAATTATAGATGATATTTTTTTTAAAAACTTCAAGTTAAAATTATATTTTTAAAGAGAATTATTTATTTCTTTGGATTTTTTTTCATGAACTAAAAGAGGTTTACTACCTTTTAATACTACTTCTTCATTTATAACAACTTCATCAATATCTGGTTCTGAAGGAAGTTCAAACATAGTATCCATTAAAATATTTTCGATAATTGACCTTAATCCTCTTGCTCCAGTCTTCAAACTTATGGCTTTTTGAGCTACTGCTTTAAGGGCATTTTCCCTAAACTCAAGTTTAGTATTTTCCATTTCAAAAAGTTTTTGGTATTGTTTAATTAATGCATTTTTTGGTTTTGTTAAAATCGTAACTAAAGCATCTTCATCAAGGTCTTCCAGGGTTGCTAATACTGGAAGACGACCAATAAACTCAGGAATCAGACCATATTTAACTAAATCACCTGGCTCTACTTCTTTTAAAATATCAGAACTAGATACATCTTTCGTATTAATAATATCTGCGCCAAATCCAATTGAAGACCCCGTATTCCTGTTAGAAATCAGTTTATCTAAACCTGCGAATGCTCCACCACATATAAAAAGTATGTTAGTTGTATCTACCTGAAGAAACTCCTGTTGAGGATGTTTTCTACCACCTTGAGGTGGGACAGCTGCTACAGTACCTTCCATAATTTTGAGTAAAGCTTGTTGAACACCCTCGCCACTTACATCTCTTGTAATCGAAGGATTCTCGGATTTCCTTGAAATTTTATCAACTTCATCAATATAAACTATTCCTTTTTGAGCTCTTTCAACATTATAATCAGAAGCCTGAAGTAATTTTAATATTATATTTTCAACATCTTCACCGACATAACCAGCTTCAGTTAATGTTGTCGCGTCAGCCATAGTAAATGGAACATCTAGAATCTTAGCTAAAGTTTGTGCGAGCAAGGTTTTTCCACAACCAGTTGGTCCGACTAGAAGAATATTTGATTTAGAAATTTCAACATCATTCATATTTAAAGTATTTGTTAATCTTTTATAATGATTGTGGACAGCTACAGACAAAACTCTTTTGGCTTTTCTTTGACCAATTACATAATCATCCAATATTTTACAAATCTCAGCTGGCGAAGGAATACCTTCTTTATTTTTAGTAATTGAGGATTGATGCTCTTCTTTAATTATATCCATACATAGTTCAACACATTCATCACAAATAAAAACAGTAGGTCCAGCAATTAATTTTTTAACTTCATGCTGACTTTTTCCACAAAATGAACAATACAAGGTTGTTTTATTCTTACCTTCATTTTTTTGTTCATCCATTTTCTACCTCACTGATTTTGTTAGTATTTTATTATTCTATGGGTTTTATTTAAAATGCAATATAAAATGTTTATTTGTTTAATTTAGCATTTGGTCTCTTGTCGACAACTTCATCAATTAAACCAAGTTTAAATGCGTCCTCAGGGGATAAAAATGTATCCCTATCCATTAATCTTTCAATTTCTGCAATTTTCTTGCCAGAATGTTTTACATAAATACCGTTTAATCTAGTTCTTAAGTTAATTATTTCCTTTGCGTGAATTTCTATATCGCTAGCTTGACCCTGAAATCCTCCTGATGGTTGGTGTGTCATTATTCTTGCATTAGGTAGACAGTATCTTTTATTTTTAGCTCCTGCAGTCAGTAATAAAGAACCCATACTAGCTGCTTGCCCTATACACACAGTTGATACATCAGGCCTTACATATTCCATAGTGTCATATATTGATAATCCTGATGTAACGACTCCACCTGGGGAATTAATGTACATTGAAATGTCTTTTTTTGGATTTTCAGCTTCTAAAAATAATAATTGAGCACATACTAATGAAGCAATATTATCATCAACGGGTCCTACAAGAAAAATTATTCTTTCTTTTAAAAGTCTAGAGTATATGTCATATGATCTTTCACCTCTACTTGTTTGTTCAACAACCATAGGAACCAATGCTCCTGTTTCATTTGTTGACGAAAATGAATTAGAAAAATTTTCAAACATATTACTTTTTCTCCCTTTATAAATTTTTATTTAATTTAAGTTTTGAACTATTTTTTATTAACCTTTTTAGATGATTTCTTTACTTTATTTTTACCAACTAATTTATTTGATTTTTTTGCTTTATCTGCTTCTTTTTTTAAATCAAGTTCGTCTTCTTTATAAAGTTCATCTAATGAAACAACCTTTTCTTTGGTATTAGCTAACTCTAAAATAAAATCTATAATTTTATCTTCAAAAATTGGCCCTGATAATTGTTGTTGAGCTTCAGGGTTATTTTTAAAATAATCCATAACTTGCTTTTCCTGTCCGGGGTATTTTTGTATTTCTTTCATCATAGCATTTCGAGTATCTTCTTCTTCTACTTTTATGTTATTTTTTCTACCTATCTCAGATAGAAGAAGACCAAGTCTAACTCTTCTTTTTGCAATTTCAGAAGCGTCTTGTTTTTCTTCTTTTTTCATCCCCTTATCTGGTTCTGGCTCTTGATTTTTTGTATAATCTTTAGATGCCTCATCAGGCTTTGCGTTTGGATTCATTGCTTTACAAATATTATTATATTCTTCTTTTTCCAAAGTTTCTGGCAGATCAAAGGAAATATTATCAGCTAATTTATCAAGAATTTGTCTTTTAGATTTTTCTCTACTAGCTTGATCATGTTGCTTAGTGATTTGATCAGCAACAGCAGATTTTAAAGCTTTTAAATCTGCCATACCTAGTGTTTTAGCAAATTCGTCATTAATGACCAATTCTACATCTTCTTTAATTTCATTTATAGTTGTTTCAAAAATAGCTTTTTTCCCAGCTAGATTTTTGGCTTGATAGTCATTAGGAAATGTAACGTTAACACTAACTTTTTTTCCAACTTTACTTCCTATTAGCCCATCTTCAAAACCTGGAATGAAAGAATTAGATCCAAGTTTTAGATTATGACCTTTGGCTTCTCCCCCTTCAAAGGGAATCCCATCAACTTTTCCTAAAAAATCAATTACAACAGTATCACCTTTTTTAGCATTTCTATCTTTTTTTATTGTTTTAGTTCCAATATTCTCTTTGGCTATTTTTTCCACTGCATCAGTTATATCTTTATCAGTAACTTTAACGATAGGCTTAATAATCTCTAAGTTTGACAAATCAGGAATTTCAAATTCAGGCATAATTTCAACTGAAAGTTTTGCTTTTAAATCTTCCCCTTCTTCAAATGATATGATCTCTATTTTTGGTTGTGAAGAGGGAGTTAATTTATTTTTCTCCATAGTATCTTTAGTCGCATTGTCAACGGATTCTTTCACAACCTCCCCTAAGACTTGTTTACCAAATCTATTTTTAACTACTGAAACGGGAACTTTTCCAGGCCTAAACCCAGGAAGATTTGCCTCTTTTGCAATATTGTTAAGCTTTTCATCAACTAATATATTTAACTCTGAATTAGTGATAATAACTTCATATTCACGTTTTAGACCTTTAGATAAAGTTTGTGTAACAGCCATTATAGTATCAAACTCCTTTAATATAAAATATTTAAATTTTAATTTATGGTGCGGGCGAAGGGACTTGAACCCCCACACCTTTCGATACAAGAACCTAAATCTTGCGCGTCTACCAGTTCCGCCACGCCCGCAAATAATTATATTTATATTTAAATCAATTGCTAACTTAGGAATGATCAAAGGTCAAGTTAGAATGATCATAAAATAAATTGGGGCGAGTGACCGGCTTCGAACCGGCGACCTCAGGTACCACAAACCCGCGCTCTAACCAACTGAGCTACACCCGCCATAAAATAAAATAGTTATCTGTAATGCTGAAAATACTTTATTTAATTTCACGAATGTATAAATATTTAATATTACAAAAATAATCAAGGTTTTATTAAATGACGAATTTTTATGATACGGCTAATAGAAATAATAACCTAGGTACAGAAACAGCTTTTACAGTTTTAGCGAAAGCTAATAAATTAGCCTCTGAAGGAAAAAGCATTATTAACCTAGGCATCGGTCAGCCAGATTTTCAAACTCCAGAACATATTGTTGACGCAGGAATAAAAGCCCTTAAAGATGGTCATCATGGATACACTCAATCCACAGGCATGCCAAAATTAAGAGAGGCTGTCTCATATGACATTTTAAGAAGGCATAATGTAAAAGTTTCCCCAGAAAATATTATAATTGTACCTGGTGGCAAAGTCATAATATTTTTCTCAGCAATGTTGATGGGAGAAAAAAATAAAGAAATATTGTATCCTAATCCAGGGTTTCCTATTTATGAATCTGCTATTAATTATTCTGGAGCTAAAGCAATTCCGTACGAGTTAAGTGAAACCAAGGGATTTTCTTTTTCAGCAGATGACATACTTAAAAAAATAAATCAAAATACAAGTTTAATTATAATTAACAGTCCTGCAAATCCAACTGGAGGTGTTGTTCCTAAGCTGGAACTTGAAAAACTTGCTAAGGGGTTGGAAAAATTTCCTAAAGTAGTCTTAATGAGTGACGAGATTTATGATCAATTTTGTTTTGGGGAAAATGATTTCACATCAATGTTAAAATTTCCTGAATTAAAAGATAGACTTATTATTCTTAATGGATGGTCCAAGACTTACGCCATGACTGGTTGGCGCCTCGGTTATGGAGTATTTCCCAAGAAACTCTACGAAATTGCTGAAAAATTAGCCGTCAATATTCACTCATGTGTAAATGCTAGTGCTCAATATGCTGCATTGGAGGCTTTAACTGGTCCTCAGAACTGTGTTGAAGAGATGAATCAGACCTTTAAAAAAAGAGCCAATTTTATGTTTTCAAAGTTAAACGAATTAAATGGATTAAATTGTCAAAAACCTAATGGTGCGTTTTATTGTTTTCCCAATATAAAAAGTACTAATAAAAATTCTTTGGACCTTCAAAATATATTATTAGACAAAATTGGAGTTGCAACAGTAGCTGGAACATCTTTTGGAAAATTTGGCGAAGGATATATCAGATTGTCTTGCGCCAATTCTCATGAAGCAATTGAAGAGGCGATATCTAGGATGAAGAATATATTTTAGAAATTACTGCCTAATTTTTAATCAATTTTTTTCAATATTGTAGAAGTTTATAATTTAAATTTTGATATAGGTTATTTTAAATATAAATAATATTTGATTTAGGTGGCAAATATGAAAAAAATTGAAGCTATAATTAAACCATTCAAACTTGATGAAGTGAAAAATTCCCTTTCATTGATAGGCATTCAAGGTTTGACTGTATATGAGGCAAAGGGCTTTGGTAGGCAAAAAGGGCATACCGAACTTTACAGAGGTGCTGAGTATGTGGTCGACTTTTTGCCAAAAGTTAAAATTGAAATAATTTTAGATGATGATCTCGTCGAATCCGCTATTGAATGTATAGAACAATCAGCTAAAACTGGCAGAATTGGTGATGGTAAAATTTTTGTCTCTACTATAGATCAAGCTATCCGTATTAGAACCGGTGAAAAAGGTAATGAAGCAATATAAATATTAATGGAGTTAATAATGTCAGACGCAAAAACAATCATGAATATGATCAAAGAGAAAGAAATCCAATTTGTAGATTTAAGATTTACTGATCCAAGAGGTAAGATGCAACATTTATCTCAACATGTAAGTACTATTGACGAGAAAAGTCTTGCCGAAGGTTTTATGTTCGATGGGTCATCTATAGCTGGTTGGAAAGCAATTAATGAATCTGACATGAAGTTAATGCCTGACTGCTCTAGAGGTATTGTTGATCCTTTTTTCTCACAACCAACTTTGTCAATATTTTGTGACGTTTTAGACCCTATATCTGGTGAACCGTATGAAAGGGATCCAAGGTCAACTGCCAAACAAGCGCTAGCTTATATGGGTTCGATTGGAGTTGGTGATACTGCTTACTTTGGTCCTGAACCTGAGTTTTTTGTTTTTGATGATGTAAAATATGAAGCTGAAATGAACTCCTCATTTTATAAAATTGACTCATCAGAAGGTCCTTACAATTCTGGCAAAGACTTTGAAGAAAGTAACATGGGTCACAGACCAGGTATTAAAGGGGGGTACTTTCCAGTTCCACCAGTGGACTCTGCTCAAGATTTGAGAAGCGAGATGGTTTTGTCATTAGTTGACATGGGAGTTCCAATGGAAAAACATCATCATGAAGTAGCTCCATCTCAGCATGAGTTAGGTATGATGTTTGGAACTTTGATAGATACTGCAGACAATGTTCAACTTTACAAATACGCTGTTCATAATGTTGCTCATTCTTTTGGTCAAACAGCCACTTTTATGCCAAAGCCAGTAGCAGGTGATAATGGAACTGGAATGCACACACACCAATCAATATGGAAAGATGGTAAACCACTGTTCGCAGGTGATAAATACGCTCAACTTTCACAAACTTGCCTTCACTATATAGGCGGTATTATAAAACATGCAAAGGCCATTAATGCATTTACTAACCCATCAACAAATTCTTATAAAAGGTTAATACCTGGTTTCGAAGCTCCTGTGATTTTAGCATATTCAGCAAGAAATCGTTCTGCTTCATGCCGTATTCCGTTCACTGATAGTCCTAACGGAAAAAGAGTTGAAGTTAGGTTTCCTGACGCAACTGCTAATCCCTACCTAGCATTTTCTGCAATGTTAATGGCGGGATTAGACGGGATACAAAATAAAATAGATCCAGGTGAAGCAATGGATCAAGACTTATACGAACTTCCAGCTAGTGAACTAACAAGCATTCCAACAGTGTGCGGTTCGTTAAGAGAAGCTTTAGATGCTCTTGCAAATGACATGTCTTTTTTAACCAAAGGTAATGTATTTACGGAAGATCAGATTGAGGCTTATATTGATCTTAAAATGGAAGAGGTTGTTCAATTTGAACATGCACCTCATCCAGTTGAGTTCAAAATGTATTATTCAAGTTAATACTTAAAAAAACCTAGTTAAAACTAGGTTTTTTTTGTTTCAAAATATAACAAATATTGCTAGATGTAGTAACACTAATGTTAAATTAAACTAAGTGTTGTACTAATTAATGAATAAATCATTGCTAAATAATAATTATAACGCGACCGAAATTGAAGTTTTAGAAGGTCTAGAACCAATAAGACATAGACCAGGCATGTACATAGGTGGGACAGACAACAATGCCTTACATCACTTAGCTATAGAAATTATAGATAACTGTATGGACGAAGTTGTTGCTAAACATGCAACGACTATAAGTGTTGAACTCTTTGGTGACAATACTATTTCTATATCTGACAATGGAAGAGGTATTCCAATTGACAGTCATCCAAAGTTTAAAAATAAATCAGCATTAGAAGTAATAATGACGACGCTCCACTCTGGAGGTAAGTTTTCAAATAAAAACTATACAACCTCAGGCGGTCTTCACGGAGTTGGAGCATCAGTTGTAAATGCTCTTTCTTCTTTTTTAAAAGTTCAAGTTATTCGTGGAGGTATTCTTTATAAACAGGAATTTTCAAAGGGATTACCGACAACAAAACTAAATGAAATAGAGTCAACAAAAAAATCCAATGGAACTAGCATTTTATTTAAACCAGATACAATTATATTTGGAGAGAATAATTTTTTTAGCCCTGACAAGCTCTTTAAAATTTTGGAATATAAAGCTTATCTTTTTGGTGGTGTTCAAATAAATTGGGAATGTGATGCCTCTTTGATTACAGAAAATAGTCAAACACCACATTCAAAAAAAATATGTTATAAAAATGGAATAATTGATTATATCAAATTTAAAACTTCAACAATCCCAATGTTTACTTCATCTACTTTCGGCGGAAACGTGAAGATTGAAGATGAAAATGTTGAATGGGTAGTTGCTTGGCTTACAAATAGTGAAACAAGTTTTATAGAAACTTACTGTAATACTGTTCCAACACCTCTTGGTGGAAGTCATGAATTAGGGTTTAGACACGCACTTACTAAGGGAATAAGAAATTTTGCAGATATTAAAGGATTTAAAAAAGCTAATGAGATTATTTATGATGATTTAATAAATTCAACAGGTTCTATTTTGTCTATTTTCATTAAGAACCCACAATTCCAAGGACAAACAAAAGAAAAACTAGTAAGTTTATCAAGTGCTAAGCTTGTTGAAATTGCCATAAAAGATAGATTTGAAACTTGGTTATCGAATGATCTTTCAGTTGGTGAGGCAATATTAAACCGTACTATTAATAACTATGAAGAAAGAAAACGGAAAAAAAAAGAAAAAGATATTTTTAGGAAAACCATAACAAAAAAAATTCGTCTTCCTGGTAAATTAGCTGATTGTAGTAGTGATAAATTTGAAGAATCTGAACTTTTTATTGTAGAGGGTGATAGTGCTGGAGGATCAGCTAAACAAGCACGTGAAAGAATGACGCAGGCAGTACTACCCCTTAAAGGTAAAATATTAAATGTCGCTAGCGCATCAAGTGAAAAAATGTCTCTTAACCAAGAAATTAATGACTTAAAACAAGCTATTGGATTAGAGCAAATAAGATCAAATAACATTGAAAATTTGAGATATAATAAAATTATAATAATGACAGATGCAGATGTAGATGGAGCTCACATTGCTGCTCTTTTGTTAACTTTTTTTTATAATTACTTTCCTGAAATAATAGAAAAGGGTCATTTGTACCTTGCCCAACCTCCTCTTTATAGAATTACACATAATGGACAATCACAATATGCCCAAACGGAAGAAAGTAAAAATGAAATTATTAATGAAAAGTTTTCTGGTAAAGGTAATGTAAGTCGCTTTAAAGGTCTAGGAGAAATGCCTCCATCACAGCTAAAGGAAACGACAATGTCTTCTAAAACAAGAAAACTTTTAAAAATCACTGTACCTAAAAGAGACATTATAGAAGCAGATCAAAGAAGATTAGTTGACGAGTTAGTGAATATACTAATGGGTAAAAAGCCAGAACTTAGATTCAAATACATTCAAGAAAATGCTAATTTGGTAAATAATTTTGATATTTGAATAGTATGATAGTATGTGCTTGAAATGATCAATTTGACATCTAATAAATATAAGTAAATACATTATTATAAAATTTGTAAGGAATAGACGTGAATTTTGAAGAACTAGGTTTATGCAAAGAGATAATATCTTCTATTAACGAAAAAGGTTATGAAAATCCTACAGAAATTCAAAGAATCGCTATACCCCATATCTTGATGGGCAGAGATTTATTAGGTTGCGCACAAACTGGTACAGGTAAGACTGGTTCGTTTGTTATGCCCTTGGCTGAAATATTAAATTTTGGAAAATCAAAGTCAAGGATGCCTAGATCTCTTATTTTAGCCCCAACTAGAGAATTAGCTATGCAAGTAGCTGAAGAGTTTAATTTTATAAATAAATTTCTTAAGTTACAAATGGCATTATTAATTGGAGGAGTATCATTCACTGAGCAAGATAATAAATTAGCAAAGGGCGTGGATGTACTTGTAGCAACCCCAGGCAGACTTATCGATCACATAGAAAGAGGTAATGTTATTATAAAAGATGTTAAAATACTCATTATTGATGAGGCTGACCGTATGTTGGACATGGGATTTATTCCTGACATAATGAAAATCAATAAATTATTACCAAAAATAAGACAAACATTATTTTTTTCTGCAACACTTTCTAGTGAAATAAGAAAGATTGGGAAAAATTTATTAATCAACCCAAAAGAAATAACGATTAGCCCTTATTCATCAACCTCTTCAAATATAGACAGCCATTTTTTTCAAAGTTATGATAAGAATAAATTAAATGACCTCAAAACATTATTGAGTATTGGATCATTCGATAGTGCTATCATTTTTTGTAATAAAAAAAATGACATTGATAAAGTTCATAGATTTTTGAAAAAAAATAATTACAAAAGTGTTTGTCTTCACGGAGATATGAATCAAGGTTCAAGGACCAATTCTCTAGAAGAATTTAAAAATAAATCTGCTAATATTCTAGTCGCTTCTGATGTCGCAGCACGAGGTATTGACGTAAAGGATTTAAGTCACGTTTTTAATTATGATGTACCAAATAATCCAGAAGATTATGTCCATCGTATAGGAAGGACTGGAAGAGCAGGAAAAAAAGGAAAAGCATACACTATTTTTAATGAAAAAGATGAAAAGAACGTTTTATTGATTGAAAAACTAATCAAAAAGAAAGTAAAAAAGCTAAATATAAAAGATGTAAATTTTAACAATCGTAATACTAATATAAAAGATTTAGAAAAAATAAATCCAGATAAAATAGTTTCAAAACAGAATAACAAGTCAAAATTTTTACCTGTTGAAAATTTTTTAAACTTTCAAGAAAGTGGAAAAATACCTGAATTTTTAAAAACAAAGAAATCAATCTAACGCTTTTTCTATTATCTCAGTCAAATCATTTGACGGATTTTTATTAATAATATTTTTGAGCACTTTTTTAATTTTATTTTTTCTGCTCTCATTGTAATTTTTAAATCTAGTAAGTGGTAATATTAGCCGAGCTGCTGCTTGGGGATTTCTTTTATCAATAATACTTATTTGTTGAGAAACAAACTTATAACCAGAGGAATCTTGAGCATGAAAAAGTAAAATATTTTCTCTCTGGAAAGTCCCTAATACAGACCTTAATTTATTAGGGTTCTTCATATCAAATGATTTATGTTTTATTAATTTTTTTATATTATCAATTCCCTCAACTTTAAAATTAAGCGAAGACATCATTTCAAACCATTTTTCTAATACTAAATCATTATTACTCCATTTCTGATAAAAATTATTTAAATATTCCAGTGCCATTTTTTTATTAGTTAAACACAAAGATTTTAAACCAGCTATAGAAAGTGTCATATTATTACTGCTAGAAATTTTGATAGCGATCTTGATTCCAATTTTACTATCTATCAATATTAAATATTTTAGTATTTTTTCTAGTAAAGCTCTTTCACCTACAAACTCTAACTTATCAATGTTTTTATAAAAAAGACTTGATGCTAATTTCTCTAAAATATCTTTTAAGTTTAAAGCAATTGACTTTATAAGATCTATTCTTTTTAAATAAATATCTATTGGATCTACAATGTCAAATAAATTTTCATATGAATTTCTAGAAGGTAATTCTAAAAAAAGTGCCATCAAAGAAAGATCAATTTTTTTGTCAGATAGTATAATTCTTAATGTGTCACAGAGAAGCTTAACAGTAGATTTATTTAGATAACAATCCAAATATAAATTTTGAATTGCATCCCATCTATTATAAGAATCATTATCAAATCGAAGTATGTGAACATACTCATCAATTGTTAAGTCAGCTTCTAATATTACTGGGGCTGAAAACCCTCTCAAAAACGAAGGAGTAAGGTTTATTTCGTCACTTATTATCTTTAAAGTATCTTCACTTTTACTAAATAAATAGACATGTTCATATTTTGATTTCGTATTATTTAATTTAAATTTAACAAAATTGCCTTTTTTATTTAAACATGACAATTTTATAGGTATTGGTAGATGGCTTTTTTCGCCATTAATTTTTTGAGACATGTTAAATTTTAATCCATAATTTTCAATCTCTCTCTTAATACTTAAAGTTGGTGTACCTGCTTGAGAATACCATTTTTTAAAAATTGTTAAATCTGATTTACTACCTTTAGTAAGAGCATCTATAAAGTTTTCACAAGTAACTGCTTTTCCATCAAAGCTTTCAAAGTAAACATTCATTCCTTTTCTATACAAGTTTTCACCAAGATAATTAAATATCATTCTAATTACTTCAGCACCTTTTTCATAGACAGTTGGTGTGTAAAAATTGTTAATTTCAATATAATTTTCAGGCCTTATTGCATGGCTATTAGAGCCGGCATCTTCAGGGAATTGTATAGATCTCAATAGTAAAACATCCTCTATACGTTTTACCCCTCTTATATTCATATCTGCAGAAAACTCTTGATCTCTAAAAACTGTTAATCCTTCCTTTAAAGTTAATTGAAACCAATCTCTACAAGTTACTCGATTGCCCGTCCAGTTATGAAAATACTCATGCGCAATAATAGCTTCGATATTTTTAAAATCTTTATCTGTAGCAGTTTTGTCATCTGCAAGAATAAATTTTGAATTAAAAATATTTAAACCTTTATTTTCCATTGCTCCCATATTAAAATGACTTACAGCAACTATCATAAAAGTATTCAAATCGTATTCTAATCCATATTTTTTTTCGTCCCAGCGCATTGCACTTTTCAGACTTTTCATAGCATGTTTTGTAAGAAATTTATTCCCAATTTCAGTAAAAATTTTAATGGTGATTATTTTGTTTGAAAAAGTTTTAAAACTAGATTCATAAAACTCTAAATTCCCAACTACAAGAGCAAATAGGTAAGAAGGTTTTGGAAAAGGATCGTGCCAAACTTTAAAATGTCTTAGATTATTTTTCGAACCCTCTTCAATCAAATTCCCATTTGAAAGTAATGTGTTGAATTTATTTGACGATTCAATTTTGACTGTGAATTTACTTAAACAATCTGGCCTATCTGGAAACCATGTAATTTTTCTAAAACCTTCAGGTTCGCATTGAGTACAAAACATATTATTACTCTCATATAACCCTTCTAAAGAAGAGTTATCTCTAGGAAAAATTTTTACTTCAGTACTTATTTTTACGGAATTAGCGCTACTTGGGACAGGTATTGAAACAACTTCGTTGTTCTTTTCTAGGCTATCTATTTTTATACTTTCTGTTTTTATTTCATCTATAATTAATAAAAACTTGGAAGTTATTAAATCTATTCCATTTAATTTAATTGAGTTGTCATAACTATGGTTTTCGATTAGAGAATAATTATTTTTTTTGAACATAATTTTAGATTTTACAATTGTGAAATCATCAAAAATTAAAAATTCAAGATAGGTATGTTCTGGCAACCATTGTAAAGGCTTATAATCTAATCGCTTTTTAATAAGCGGCATCATAGTAAGTTTATTAACTTTCTCTAGTCGCAGTATAAGCTAGATTAGAGTGCTCTTCACAATAAGGCCTACCTGGCATTATTGAAGTTCCACAAAAAGAAAATCCAGGCAGTTTAGGATCGCCTATCGGCCAACAACAGCGATTTCTAGACCATTCAACTTCCCTAAGTAGAATTTTAAGAGGTAGTTCTTTACTTGTTTCGAAATTAGAAATACTTTTATTTTTTCTTGGCTCGCCTGATTTTGAAATTGGTGAATTTCTTTTTGGCAGACCTAGCCTATGAGCCTTGCCTGCAATTGAATTTCTTGAAACTCCCAACTCCAGTCCAATTTTAGTTATGGGCAAGCCTTGATCCCATAACTTTTTTAATCTTTCTAAATTTTTTTCGTCCCAAACCGAATTATTTTCCATTAATTAACCTATATTACCAAATTTTTAAAAAATCGTTTACCAGACCGATTTGACTTTCTATCATATATTTACCGTAATGAATAGAGCGACCTAAGGATTTTGCATTTTTTAATAGTTCAGTCTCTTCTGGTTGCATTATGATATCAGCAATCACAGAGTTTAAAGGACTATTTGTCACGTCAAATGGTAGCTTATCTGTTTTTTTAAGACCTAAACTCGTGGCATTTATTATGATGTCACTACAAGCTAATGAATAATCACTTTCTGGAAAAATCTCTACCTTTAAAAGATTAGATTTAGCATTTATTTTATTTTTCAAGTTAATGGCTTTATTTATATCTCTATTTACTAAAATTAAAGATTTTATTTGTTCATTAGCCAAAGAACATCCAATTGAAGCAGCTGCACCTCCAGCTCCAAAAATACAAACACTTTTATTTTTTAATGAATAATTTTGTCCAATAAAACCATTAACGAAACCTTGACCATCAAAATTATTACCAATTAATTTTCTATCCTTATCAAATTTAATCCAATTGACCGCGCCTGTAAATTTTGCATCTGGTTCAAGAATATCACATAATTTTGCAATATCTGTTTTATGAGGAATAGTAATAGTCATGGCTTCAAAGTTCTTAATTAATTTTAGTGAACTTACAACATTTTCTAAATCATCTGAATTAACATGAATTGGTATCATTACTGCATCTATTTTTTTACTTTTAAAAATTGAAGTAAATATTGATGGAGCTTTTACATGATCAATGGGATCAGCAAGACATCCATAAATTTTAGTTGTACCTAACATTAATCATTCTTTATCTGTTTTATTAAAATTTAAAGATGCCGAGTTTATACAATAACGTAATCCTGTCGGGTCAGGTCCATCTGGAAAGACGTGGCCTAAATGTGCATTACATTTCGCACAATGAACTTCAGTTCTTTGCATAAAAAAGGAATTATCCACAGACTTCCCAATTACATCTTCTGAAACAGGTTTATAAAAAGCTGGCCAACCTGTACCGGAGTCATATTTTGTTTTACTTGAAAAAAGGACAGTGTCACAACAAATACATTTGTAGTTACCATTATCTTTCTTATCCCAGTAAGCACCGGAGAAAGCAGGCTCAGTTCCGTGTTTTTGGGTAACTCTATATTGTTCTTCACTTAAACTTTTATTTATATTAACCATTATAAGCCTTACTCATTTAAATTAGATTAATTTTGGTATATAGATTCTTTTATCAAATAAAAGGGCTAATTGATATTTTTTTTAAAATTAAGAGTTTTTTTAACAAAATTTACTCTAGTAAAAAATGTTATCCAACATAGTATACCAAAAATATAGGCTATATAATCAACATATTCATGAAATAATAACATCAATACGAAGCACGTGATTGTCTCAAAACCTTCTGTAATTCCTCCGGAATAAAAAAATGATTTTTTATGCCCGTCTAAAATTGAAATTTTATTCTTTTCTATTATCCAAGCAGAAGCCAAAAAAGTTGTCTGAGTTGCGACAAAGCTTAATAACAAAAAACAAATAGAATAAGAATTATTTATATCTACAAATATAAAGGCAATAGGAAATAGAGAATAGAATATAAAGTCTAAAACAATATCATAAAAAGCGCCAATATCAGTCTCTTTCGTTAAACGAGCAATTGCACCATCTATTCCATCACAAAATCTATTTAAGAACAGAAAGATAATGGCATTTATAAATGATGAGTTAATGATAAAGTAAAAACAGCAAAGACCAAAAAAAAATCCTGCAAAAGTAATTAAATTTGCTTTAAAACCAAAGTTTATAAACTGTTTTGCAATCTCATTTAAAGCTGGTTTTAAAAATTTATTTAACTGAGAGTCAATCATAAATAAAGAAAATCATACTTAATTCATGACTTTATTAGGAATAATAAAAAGTTGTTTGGGAAAAATTAAATCAGGATTGATAATTTTATTTTTATTTAGATTAACAATATCAATATAACGGTTACCTAATCCTAGTCTTTGATAAGCTATATTCCAAAGGGCATCTCCTTTTTGAACAACTACAAAAGTTTTGCCATTAGCGTTTTGTATAGTTTTACCTCTAATTATAATTGAATTTTCGCTTAAAACCTTACCATTCTTTCCTAATAAAACGGCGAAAACTTTTTGTTTTCCAGCAATTAGCTTACCAGGTATTGATAAGTTCCATTCGTCGTTTACAATTTTCGTAGAAGATGTTTCTTTTCCAGAGAAACCAGCATTTATTTGAACTCCATTATGGGCTCTTCCTGATAAAACTAGTTGTCCTACTTTTGTGTCGTGGGTAATAGCCAATATCGCAATGTATGGGACCCTTTTATCTTCATTAGTGACACCTTCTTCTTTAATAGTTTCTTTATTAGTAGTTAAACCTGGAGCCTGTATTACTTTAGCTCCAAGTTTACCTTTACTATCAACTATTGCAACAATAGGAATATCTTTTATGGCACCAGTCACATTAATGGCAACTGACTTATTAGCGATTACAACTTTTCCATCTTGCGTGGTTTGTCTAAAAGATAAAAGGTATTCGCCTCCTTTTAGTTGTTTATCAGGAACGGCTACAAAATCACCAATTTTGTCACTATTAGTTTCAGCGATAATTTGTGCGCCAGATATTATTTCAACTTTAGAGTTAGGCAAACCCTTACCTGCAATAACTAGACTTCCATCTGGTCTCACTCTTATTACTTCAAGTTTTATTGTATCTGCAGTTTGCTCTCTAGAGGAAGGCTTTACTAATATTGGATTA
>CABYBQ010000003.1 GCA_902517275.1 uncultured SAR116 cluster alpha proteobacterium | reverse complement strand
ATTGCATTGTGTGGGAAAAACAGATTGGTAAAATATATCCAAAGACTGAAATAGCAAAAAAATTTCCATTACATAGAATAGAAGTTAAAAATTTTGTTAATTATGCTAAATATGATTTAAAAAAAACAAATATAACCCCAACATTTATTTTTATAAAAAATGATAATGAAGCAGGTCGTATTGAGGGATACACAAATCCAGAAATGTTTTGGTGGCAAGTTGACGAAATTATTGATAACTAATACAATCAACAAAAATAAATTAATATATCAATAGATTAAATGTTAATTGGAGATATTAATGAAGCAAATTAAGATGAAAATAATATCTAGAAGAAATGTTCTGCATCTATTGGGTGGAGCTACCGGCTCAGTATTATTTTCAAAATATGCACTTTCTAAACCTAACTTAGCTCTAAATAAAATTAAAGAAATAAGTAAAAATGCTAAAGTTGATGAAGTTGATCTTTTCCTTGATGTTCCAGAAATTGCAGAGAATGGAAATCAGGTCAAAGTAAGTTTTGATATTGAAAGTCCAATGACAGAAGAAGATTTTGTTAAAACTGTTTATATCTTAGCTGACGGAAATCCCGCACCAAATGTAGCTAAATTTTCTTTTACAACAGACATGGGAGCGTGCTCCGCTACAACAAGAATGAGATTATCTAAAACTCAAAATATTTACTTATTAGCAGAATATAATAACGGTAATTTTGCTATGACAAAATCAAAAGTAAAAGTTACTATTGGTGGTTGTGGTGGTTAAGAAGGGAGGCTTGTGATGTCAAAAATAAAACCAAGAGGAAAAGTTCCTAAAACAGCTTCAGTTGATGAAATAATTGAAATAAAAACACTTATTAGGCACCCAATGCATAGTGGTCGAATGAAGGACAAAGATGGAAAAAAAATTCCAAAAAGAATTATTAATAAATTTTTAGTAAAATTTAATGGAAAGCAAGTTTTTGGTATGGATTTAGAGCCATCAATTTCTACTAATCCTTACATAGCATTTCCGTTTAAAGCAAAAAAAACTGGAATATTTGATTTTGAATGGACAGATGATAATGGAGATAAATATAATATGTCCAGAAAAATGACTGTATTTTAACTTTTAGGTATTACTTTGAAGAAAAATAAAAAAAATCAAAGTCTAAAACTTAATAGAAGAGAGCTCTTAGTTGGCTCAGCCTCTTTAGGAGCTATGGCGGCTGCATCCAATTCAGTTTTTGCTAAAGAAGTTTCTTCAAAGAACTTACCACCTAATGTACCTGAGTGGACTGGTGAGCTTGGAGACGGTGTAGATGTTAATCCATATGGAATGCCATCACAGTTTGAAGAAAATGTTATCCGTAGAAATGTAGAATGGTTAACTGCAAGTAGTCAGTCTTCAGTAAATTTTACTCCTATTCAAGATTTAGAGGGTATAGTTACCCCTAATGGGTTGTGTTTTGAAAGGCATCATGGAGGCGTTTCAATAATAAATCCTAAAGATTATCGTCTCATGATTAATGGTTTAGTTGATAGAGAAATGATTTTCACTTTGGATGATCTAAAAAGATTTCCACAAACAAATAAATTTTACTTTTTAGAGTGTGCCGCTAATGGTGGAATGGAATGGAAAGGCTCTCAGTTAAATGGATGTCAATATACTTTTGGCATGGTTCACAATGTCCAATACACTGGGGTTAAATTATCAGATTTAATTCAAGAGACTGGTTTAAAGCCAAAAGCAAAGTGGGTTTTAGCTGAAGGGAGTGATTCTTCTGGAATGACTAGGTCTATACCAATTGAAAAATTACTTGATGACTGCATGATAGCTTGGGCTATGAATGGAGAAGCTTTGAGATCAGAACAAGGCTATCCAGCCAGGCTTGTAGTACCAGGCTGGGAAGGAAATATGTGGGTGAAGTGGTTAAGAAGGCTTGAATTCGGAGATATGCCTTATATGACACGTGAAGAAACTTCAAAATACACTGATTTGCTACCTGAAGGAAACGCACGAATGTTTACTTGGGTTATGGATGCTAAATCTGTGGTTACTTCTCCTAGTCCTGAAAAACCAATTTTGAATAAGGGTGTGCATCAACTAAAAGGCCTTGCTTGGTCAGGTAGAGGTAAAATTTCACGAGTTGATGTTTCTTTGGATGGTGGAAAAAATTGGAAAACTGCAAAACTACATGACCCAGTATTGAGCAAAAGTGTAGCTCGTTTTACCTTTCCTTTCGAATGGAACGGAGAAGAGCTACTTATACAATCAAGAGCTATTGATGAAACAAATTATATTCAACCAACTATTCAAGAGCTTCAAAAAATCAGAGGCGTTAACTCAATTTACCATAATAATTCTATTGCAACATGGCTGGTAAATTCTGATGGTAAGGTTGATAATGTTCGACTTGGTTAAGCATTCAATATTATTCTCTTTTTTTATTTTTTTATCAAGCTTTGTAAATGCTGATGATAGAAAATTTAATTTAGGAAAAATAGCAACTAAAACTGAAATTGCTGGATGGAACATTGATGTTAGACCTGATGGTATGGGTGCTCCGAAAGGAAGTGGAGATGCAATTAAGGGTGAAGATGTTTATGCAGAACAGTGTGCTGCCTGTCATGGAGATTTTGGTGAAGGTGTTGATAGATGGCCAGAGTTAGTTGGTGGTGAAGGTAGTCTTGACACTCACGATCCTGTAAAAACTACTGGAAGTTATTGGCCTTATGCATCAACAATGTATGATTATATTTATCGCGCAATGCCTTTTGGTGTTGCGCAATCTCTAACGCATGATGAAACATATCAGATAGTTGCTTATCTTCTTTATATGAACGAGATCATTGAAGAAGATTTTGTTTTGTCGGAAAAAAATATTGGAAAAATAAAAATGCCAAATCAAAAAGGCTTTTTACTACCTGATCCAAGACCAGACATTGCTAACACTGATGGAAAACCATGCATGGAAAATTGTAAAGTACCAACTAAGATCATTGGAAAAGCTAGAGATATAGACGTTACACCAGAAGAAGAAAAATCATAAATTAAAGGTTAATTAATGCGTTCTAGGCGTGAATTTATCCAATTAGCATCAGTTTCAGCAATGCTATTAGCTACAAAATCTTGGAATGCTATAGCAGCAAAGCAAAAACTCAAAACTGAAGATCTCTTAAATTTTGATGCAAAAGGACAGGTTACACTCCTACATTTAACTGATATGCATGGTCAATTAAAACCCGTATATTTTCGACCACCATCTGAAAACTTTGGTGTTGGTAAATTTGAAGGAATACCACCTCATTTAATTGGAGAAGCATTTCTAAAACATTTTGATATATTACCAAATACACCATTAGCTTACGCTCACACTATGGTTGATTATGTTCCATTGGCAATGGAATATGGTAAGTTAGGTGGCCTAGATCATACAACAACTTTGATAAAAGCAATTCGCTCTGAAAGAGGAGATGATAAAGTACTTCTTCTGGATGGAGGTGATACATGGCAGGGATCCTACACTTCGCTTCAAACTCAAGGAGCTGACATGGTTGAAGTGATGAGAGCATTACGAACTGAAGCTATGGTTGGTCATTGGGAGTTTACATTTGGGCAAGATCGCTTAAAAGAATTAATTGATAAATTGGGCTATCCGTTCCTAGGTGGTAACGTTTTTGATACTGAATGGGACGAGCCTGTTTTCGAAAGTACAGCCTTTTTTGAAAAAGGGGGAGTAAGTATAGCAGTTATTGGACAGCATTTTCCATATACTCCTATCGCAAATCCAAGTTATATGGTGAAGGGTTGGTCTTTTGGTATTAGACCAGAAGTTCTTCAAAAAAATGTAAATAAGGCTAAAAAACAAGGTGCAGAAATTGTAGTTCTTTTATCTCATAATGGTTTTGATGTTGATCAAAAGTTAGCCTCTATGATTGACGGTATTGACGTAATTTTAACTGGTCATACTCATGATGCTATCCCTAAGGGTATAAGAATTAAAGACACACTTCTATTGTCATCTGGCTCACACGGTAAATATTTAGGAAGAATAGATCTTAAAGTAAAAAATGGAAAAGTTGTAGATACAAGTTCAAATTTAATTCCAGTTTTTTCAGATATTATCCCACCTGATCCTGATATGAAAAAGCTTATTAATAAAATAAGAGCTCCATATCAAAGCGAGTGTAACAGGGTTATAGGTGAAACTGAAACCCTACTTTACAGGAGAGGTAATTTTAATGGCAGTTGGGATGATGTTATTTGCGACACCATTATTAGAGAAAGAGATACAGAAATATCTTTAAGTCCTGGTTTTAGGTGGGGTACAACCTTATTGCCAGGACAAAAAATAACAATTGACGATATTTACTCACAAACATCAATGAATTATCCTGAAGTTTATAGAATTGAAATGACGGGGAAAATGATTAAAGAAATACTTGAAGATGTTTGTGATAATATCTTCAACCCTGATCCTTTTTTTCAACAAGGTGGTGACATGGTTAGAGTAGGTGGCTTAACTTATACATGTCGCCCCAAAAATAAGATGGGAAACAGAATTAGTAATTTAAGGATTATATCATCTGACAAATCTCTTGAATCAAATAAAAACTACGTAGTAGGTGGTTGGGGTTCAGTTAACCAAAATGTAAAAGGACCTCCAATATATAATTTGCTAGAAAATTATATTTCAGAAAAGAAAATTATAAAAAATAATAATTTAGAGGCTGTTAAAATAGTGGGTATGTAAGTTAAGAAGGCAACCAATATGTGGTTACCTTCTTACTATTATTTTATTATGAGAACATGTCTGATGTAATACCAGAATACCACCCAATTGACTCTTCGTAGGTAGCTTTTCTTAAATTGCTATCTTCACCTGTCTTAGAAATAAAACCACTAGTCTTATTTATTTTGTCAGGTTTAGCGTCATAATTGGCACCAACTTTTATACCATCATTAGTCGCAACTAAAGACCAGCAAGTATTTGCGAAACGAGGTGCAAATACTTTACTTCCAGTTAAACTACCTCTTATATGATTTGCAGCTACCTTAGCTTGACTGTTCGCTGAAAACCCTGATTTTGGCATAGATTTAGCAATTGATGCATCACCTAAAACATAGATATTTTCATCAGCTTGAGATTGCATTGATGCAGGAACTATTGGACACCAATCTCCTTTATTAACGCCGGCATTCATGGCAATTCGTCCTGCTTGTTGAGCGGGAATAACGCTTGCAGCATCAGCTTTGAAAGTATCTAAATCAGTTTCAAATTCCATAGTTGAAGTATTAATTTTTTTAATTCCACCATGGGTATCAGCACTAATCCATTCAATCATTCCTGGATAATGTTTTTGCCATCCTTCCATAAAAAGACCTTGCTTAGAAAATTTATTCTTAGGATCGAGAACAACAATTTTAGCAGTAGGATTAGTCTTTTTAAATTGGTGAGCAATCATAGAAATTCTCTCATAAGGTCCAGGAGGACAGCGATATGGATTTGGTGGAGGGACCATTACGAATGTACCACCTTTTTTCATACCTTTAACCTGATTCTTAAGCAGTTGAACTTGTGTTCCAGATTTCCATGCATGAGGCATTATAGATTGTGCTTCTGGAGAATATCCATTAACACTGTTAAATTTTAAATCAATACCCGGAGATATAACGAGTTTGTCATAAGAGACAGTAGCACCAGATCCAAGATATACTTTCTTTTCTGCACTATTTACTGATGATGCCCACTCATGAACCATATTTACACCATGGTTCACTGCTAGCCCATAATAGTTGTGACCTATTGAACCATAATTTCTAAAATCGCCTAAGTATAGGTTTGAAAAGAAACAAGTGTAATATCTTTTTGAAGCTTCAACTAAAGTAACGTCTACCGCTCCTTTAGAGTCTTTAGCAATATATTTAGCAGCGGTAGCTCCACCTGCTCCTCCACCAATAACAACGACCCTTGGTAGAGCTCCAAACGCTATCGAAGGCATTGAAAGTGCCGTTGTTGATGCAGCCATTACACCAACAAAGGTACGTCTTGTTATTTTAGCCATTTAATCCTCCCTAATTAAAAACATATAAAAATGTTAACAACTTTTAAACTTAAGTAAAATTTTATTTTTATTTAGTTTTACTTAAATAAAGTGCAAGTGAGTTAATTTCTTCTTCACCAAGTCTGTCAGCAACCATTTGCATAACAGCGTTATCTTTTTCTTTTGTTTTATATGCTAAAATTTTTTTTATAAAAACTGCAGTCTTCATTCCGGTTATTTTTGGTATACCTTGACCTAAACCGGTGGAATTGTGGCAAGTAACACATTCTCCTGATAAATGTTGACCATATTCGAAATCTGCCCCTGCTAGAGCTTTATCGTCAGCTAATATCTTGTTTGAGAACAAAAGCAAAATAATGATGGAAAAAAAAACAAATTTGGACTTCATAACCTCCCCCAGGTTCAAAAGTAGATAAAATTTACCATTTACCCATTGTTAAACTATTTTCATTATTAACAATTATTTATTATTTTATTTATTTATCAAGGAATAATTTTCCTACTGAAAATTTTCATTGTTATATGTCTATTTTCAATTTAAATTATAACTTATTATCTTTAAAAAATTGTAAGGTTAATTATGAGTTTATATACGAATTATATATCTGAAATTGAAAACAGAAAAAAAGAAGGTTTAAAGCCAAAGCCAATAGAGGATGGCACTTTATTAAAAGAAATAATTTCACAAATAAAAGACGAAAATAATATTCATAGATCCGATTCACTCAACTTTCTTATCTACAATACTATCCCAGGCACAACTACTGCAGCAGTAGTAAAATCAAAGTTTTTAAAAGAAATTATAACAAAACAAATTGTTGTAAAAGAAATTGAACCAAAGTTCGCATTTGAACTTTTATCTCATATGAAAGGCGGCCCATCGATTGAAGTGCTTCTTGATTTAGCTTTGAGTGAAAATAAATCTGTAGCTCTAGAAGCAGCAGAAATTCTTAAAACCCAAGTTTTTCTTTATGAGATTGATACTTCTAGATTAGAGAATGCTTACAGTAAAGGTAATAAAATTGCGGAAGATATTATTAAAAGTTATTCAGAAGCAGAATTTTTTACTAAGCTTCCAGAAATTGAGGAAGAGATTAAAGTTGTAACGTATGTTGCAGCTGAAGGAGATATTTCAACCGATTTATTATCACCTGGGAATCAGGCTCATTCAAGATCTGACCGTGAGCTTCATGGTAAGTGTATGATATCAGAAGCAGCACAATTAGAGATTAGAAGATTGCAAAAAGAAAATCCTGACAAACGTGTGATGATAGTTTCTGAAAAAGGAACAATGGGTGTTGGTTCGTCAAGGATGTCAGGAGTTAACAATGTTGCTTTGTGGACAGGTATTCAAGCTAGTCCATATGTTCCATTTGTAAATATTGCTCCAATAGTGGCTGGAACGAATGGTATATCACCAATTTTTTTAACAACAGTGGGTGTTACTGGGGGTATAGGAGTTGATCTAAAAAATTGGACTAAAAAGCTTGATACAGATGGAAATCCAATAATTAATAATGACGATAATCCAGTACTGGAGCAAAGATACAGTGTTGATACTGGGACAGTATTAACCATCAATACTAAAAAACAAAAACTATATGATGAAACAGGTGACAAAGAGCTTGTAGATATGTCTTCCTCTTTTTCACCACAAAAACTTGAGTTCATGAAAGCTGGGGGTTCATATGCTATTGTATTTGGAAAAAAACTTCAGAGCTTTGCATGTAAAGCTCTAAATATAGAATTAAAATCTGCATTTGCACCTTCAAAACAAGTATATAATTCTGGCCAAGGTTTCACTGCTGTAGAAAAAATATTTAATGCAAATGCGGTAGGTGTTGAAGATGGTGTCAAGTTACATGCAGGATCTGATGTACGCGTAAAAGTCAATATTGTTGGGTCTCAGGACACTACAGGTTTAATGACTTCACAAGAGTTAGAAGCTATGGCTGCGACTATAATTTCTCCAAATGTTGATGGAGCTTATCAATCAGGATGTCATACTGCTTCTGTATGGGATTTTAAAGCTCAAGAAAATACGCCCCGACTTATGAAATTTATGCATAAATTTGGTCTTATTACAGCACGTGATCCAAAAGATTCTTATCATTCAATGACCGATGTTATTCATAAAGTTTTAAATGACATTACTGTTGATGATTGGTCAATTATTATTGGTGGTGACTCCCATACCAGAATGTCAAAAGGTGTTGCATTTGGTGCTGACTCCGGAACAGTTGCGCTTGCCTTGGCAACTGGTGAAGCAACTATGCCTATACCTGAATCAGTAAAGGTTACCTTTAAAGGTAAAATGAGTGATCATATGGATTTTCGTGATGTAGTACATGCAACTCAAGCACAGATGCTTAAACAATTTGGTGATAATGTATTTCAAGGAAAAATTATAGAAGTACATCTTGGGACTCTTCTTGCGGATCAAGCCTTTACTTTTACAGATTGGACAGCTGAAATGAAGGCCAAAGCATCCATCTGTATTTCTGAGGATAATACACTTGTTAAATCATTAGAAATTGCAAGAGATAGAATACAAGTAATGGTTGATAAGGGTATGGAGAATAAAGACAAAATGCTTCATAAGTTAATAGGTATTGCAGAAAAAAGAATTTCTCAAATTAAATCGGGGGAAAAACCCGCATTAAGGCCTGATGCAAATGCAAAATATTCATCTGAAGTTGTTGTAGATCTTAACCTAATTGATGAGCCGATGATTGCTGATCCAGACGTTAATAATCATGATGTCTCTAAGAGGTATACTCATGACACTATAAGACCAATTTCATATTATAACGCAGAAAAGAAGGTTGATCTTGGCTTTGTAGGCTCGTGTATGGTTCATAAAGGGGATATAAAAATTGTTGCACAAATGTTACGTAATCTTGAAAGATCGTCAGGTAAAGTGAATTTTAAGGCTCCTCTAGTTGTAGCGGCACCAACCTATAATATAATAGATGAACTTAAAGAAGAAGGTGACTGGAGTATCTTGCAAAAATACTCTGGCTTTGAGTTTGATGATAAAAATCCAAAAAATTCAGCACGTCTAGAATATGATAATATTCTTTATCTTGAAAGACCTGGGTGTAACCTTTGTATGGGAAACCAAGAAAAAGCTGCAAAAGGGGATACGGTTTTGGCAACTTCAACAAGATTGTTCCAAGGTAGGGTAGTAGAAGACACTGAAGAAAAAAAAGGTGAATCATTACTTGCTTCTACCCCAGTTGTAGTTCTTTCTGCAATATTAGGAAGAACACCAACAATAGAAGAGTATAAAATTGCTGTAGAAGGAATTGACCTAACTAAATTTGCTCCACTGGTGGAAAAAAATCAGAATACCTTATCAGCACATTTTTAATTTAATTGAAAAAATTAGAGCTAACTCATAAGTTACATTACAAAATAACTTGATTGGTCAGTAGGTGAAAATCAAAAATAAAATTTATACCTTATTAAATTTATTAGGCTTTTTATTTTTTAGTTTTGAAAATGTTTTCGCAAATGTAGATAATAAAGATAATATAACTTTTATTCTTAATACAGACGATTTTGAAACTATACCCTCAAAACATTTTGAATTTGTTGAAGGCTTTGATCAAAACACTCCTTTTGAAAAATTATTTAAATTAGACTGGAAAAAAAAATTAAAGAATGATCAATCATTCGTTGATGGTTATTGGGTTCGATTTAGTGTTCAAAATAATACGAATAAGAGAAATATTGGAGTCACTTTCAATTATAATAACGAAAAGAAAGTTTTTAGTCTAAATAATAAGACAGTTATAGAGTATCCATATTGGAATGAAAAACATGATAGATGGATTGATGATGGAAGAGTTAGAGCAAGTTATAAAGTCATAATGAATCCTAATGAAACCACCCAAGTTTATAGTTTTTTTAGAAAAAAACCATTTGACCGTTATATGGGTAGAGATAGTCTTCACCGAATGACTATTAGCTCATGGGAAAATATTAGTACTCATCAATTTGTAAAAATTGCAGCAAACCTTGCAACTTTTGCAATAGCTATAACTTTTGCTATTTATTATTTATTCATTTTTTTAGTCTCGAAAGGTAACTATTTGTGGTTGTCATTAAGCCTTTTTCAAATTTCTTTTCTGTCCATTACAAATTTAGTTATTGGAAAAATTATTGGGATAAATTCCTGGTTTTATGCAAGTGAATTTTCTTTGGCTTCAATATCCCTATTATTTTTACTATTACTTCAATTTTTTAGACAATCGCTTAATTTAAAAGTAAATTATCCAGTTTTTAATAAAATTTTTGTTTCAACTATAATTTTTTATATTGTTATGATTTTTTTAAATTTATATACATCTTTATCTTGGCCGAGCATAATGTATTTAGATTTAAATTTGTATCCACCTGACATGAATGGACCAGGCTTAGTTAAAATAAAATTTTTATTTGCCCCTTTTACATTTTTATTGCTAACTTCTGCTATTATATCATTCTTACTTTGGAAAAAAGGAAGCTCCTACGCCAAATATTTATGTATATCCTTCGCGTTACCTTTTTTATCGGCACCAATTTCGGGTTTGGCATATTTATTCTATGATTTTAATTGGATTACTTGGTTAATCATAAATTCTGCAGTAGGAATTTTATTTCTTGGTATGTTTATTACTTTTGGATTTGCTGTTGCTCAGCAATTAAATGATATGAAGTTGTTAGCT
This sequence comes from uncultured SAR116 cluster alpha proteobacterium, assembly GCA_902517275.1. Lineage (GTDB taxonomy): Bacteria > Pseudomonadota > Alphaproteobacteria > Puniceispirillales > Marisalimonadaceae > Marisalimonas. The sequence goes on along the minus strand of CABYBQ010000003.1, from coordinate 60,016 downwards.
CTTCAACAACAAGTAAAATTAACAGAAGCTTACCAAAGGTTTGTACCACAGCAATTACTCAAAAACCTTGGTAAAGATAGTATATTAGATGTCTCATTAGGAGACCAAGTGAATGTTGAAATGAGTATATTATTTTCTGATATAAGATCTTTTACTTCGATATCAGAAAAAATGACTCCCAAAGAAAATTTTTCATTTTTGAACTCATATTTAAATCAAATGAGTCCAATAATTAGAGAAAATAAAGGTTATATAGATAAATTTATGGGTGACGGTGTTATGGCATTGTTTAAAAGTTCAGCAAATGACTCTATTAAGGCAGCCATAGGAATGCAGAGATACTTGAAGCAATATAATTCCAACTCTTTTAAAAATAAAACACACAAAATTAATATAGGTATTGGGATCAATACTGGAGAAATGATGTTAGGAACATTAGGTGATGTGAATAGAATGGAGGGATCAGTAATTAGTGATGCTGTAAATTTAGCGTCTAGACTTGAGGGGTTAACCAAAATTTACAAAGTAGGTATTATTATTTCTGAAGAAACTTTCAACAATATTAATAAAGATTTATTTAACACAAGATTTATAGATGTTGTGGCCGTTAAAGGAAAAGACAAACCTGTTAAAATATTTGAAATTTTTGATTCAGATTTAGACAAATTAAAACATTTAAAAATTGATACTTTAGAGGATTTCAAAGAGGCAGTTAGTGATTACTTTCAAAAAAACTTTACAAAAGCATTAAAACTATTTTTAAAAATTAATAAAATTAATCCACATGATAAGGTGACAGAAATTTATATCAATCGATGTCAAAAAATAATTAAAGGAGGGATGCCTCTCGACCTATGGGATGGAATCAACCGTTTAGATCAAAAATAATTAGTTGGAAAAATCTTGAAGAAATTAATTAATTTTAAAAATAAATTCATATTAATTTTATACGTAATACTAATAAGTTTTCAACTTTCTAGTTGTGATCAGTTTGGATCAATTCCAAAAGATAATGATTATTTGAGAATGAAAAAATCTCCTAACTATAATATTCCAAAAGATAAGTTCTTAAACCAGAATTCTGAAATTATTGAAGAAATGAAAAAAAATAGTGGATTTTGGGCAAACCCAAGAAAAAACATGGCTAATAATTTTTTCTTTAATTCTAATATTACAAAGCCAGAGACACTTTTGCCAGAAGATAAAAATTCTTTAAATGAAAATTTTATAAAAAGTAAGAATAATATCAAATTCGCCTGGTTAGGTCATTCAAGTATCTTAATGTCTATAAATAATAAGATAATTTTAATTGATCCTGTTTTTTCGTCATCAGCTTCCCCATTCAGTTGGCTAATAAAAAGATATCAGCCACCTGTTTTTAAAATGAAGGAATTACCAAAAATTGATTTCATATTAATTTCACACGATCATTATGATCACTTAGATATGAATACGATAAAGTTCTTTAATAAAAATAAAGATGTCTCATTTGTTGTGCCTTTAGGTGTTGGATCACATTTAAAAAAATGGGGTGTATCAAGTGCTAGAATTACAGAAATGGATTGGTGGGAAAATAAAGTAATTAAAGATATAAATTTCATTTGTACTCCTGCACAACACTTTTCTGGAAGAAAAGGTTTTGTAGAAACACAAAAATCTCTTTGGGCATCTTGGGTTGTTAAGTCAGGAAAAAGAAATTTTTATTTTAGTGGTGATTCAGGATATTCCAAACATTATAAAGAGATTGGCAAAAAATATGGTCCATTGGAACTAGTTTTCATGGATAGCGGGCAATATAATACTCGTTGGAGGTCGGTCCATAATATGCCAGATGAAGTAATAAAGGGCTTTATAGATGTTAAGGGAGAAAATCTCATACCCATTCATTGGGGAATGTTTACTCTTGCGATGCATAATTGGTTTGATCCTCCAGTTGAAATTGAAAAAAGAGCTAAAGAACAAAACATATCTTTAATAACCCCAATTATAGGTCAAGTGATAGATATGGAAAATTTGATTGTTTCTGAAAGTTGGTGGGAAAAACTAATAGATTTAGTGAAATAGCAATTTAGAAAATTGAAATAAAGTGAGTTAAAAATGAAAATACAACATTTAGAAGAATTAGATACACCATGCTTGATTTTAGATAAATCTCTTCTAGAAAAAAATTGTTTTAGCGCAAGAAAAAAATGTCTTGAATTAAATACTATTTTAAGACCACATGTAAAAACACCAAAAAGCATTGAAATTGCGAAAATAGCACTTGATAATCAGATAGGACCTATAACAGTTTCAACTCTTAACGAAGCAGAATATTTTGCTGGTGCGGGTTTTAAAGATATTTTATACGCTGTTTGCATAATTCCTAAAAAACTAAAAAGATTAAATTTTATTCAACAAAAATATAGTTGCATTATTCGTATAGTTATAGACTCAACCTATGTTGCCCAAGAAATTCTAAAGTATAGTAAATTGCATAATGCTAATTTTGAAATTCTTATAGAAATTGACTGCGGAGAGGGAAGAAGTGGTCTAGATTATCAAGACGAAATGATTGGAGAAATATCTAGAGTTTTTGAACCAAATCACAAGACAAAGTTGTTAGGTGTTTTAACTCACGCTGGACATAGTTATTCTTCCAAAGACAAAAATGAAATTATTTCAATTAGTAACATTGAACGCGAAGAGGCTAAGGCCTCTTTAAAAAAAATTTTAAATTTTGAGAATAAGTCTCAAATAATTAGTATAGGGTCTACACCAACAATGTTTTTGGCTTCAAATCTTGATGGTATTTCTGAAGTTAGGGCAGGTATTTATATGTTCTGGGATTTAGCACAAGCTTCTAAAGGAATTTGTAAAATAGAAGACATTGCAATAACTGTATTAGCCAGTGTCATAGGCCATAATCATCAAAGAAAAAGAATAATTATCGATGCAGGTTCATTAGCACTGTCAAAAGATATAAGTGCAAATAAATTCATGCCAGAAGCAGGTTATGGTTTAATTTGTAATCCACATACCGCAATACCTTTTGACGGTCTTAATATTTCAGAAGTACATCAAGAACATGGATCTATTAAGATAAAAAGTACAGATTGGTTTGATAAGTTACCTATAGGAAGTCTAGTTCGAATATTACCAAACCATGCATGTTTAACTTGTGCTGCTTACGAAAATTACAATATTTTAGAAAATGGTAGCATTATAGATAATTGGTCTAGAACTAATGGTTGGTAATTATAATTCAGACTTAAATAAGTTGTTAAATGCTTTTTATTTATATTAATAATTATTATATCATTAATTAAATATCTAACTTGTTAAAAATTTGTGAGAAAGAAATATGTCGATTTGGGGAAGTTTATTAGGTGGTGTTATTGGCTTTTCATTTGGAGGTCCGTTTGGAGCTTTATTGGGGTCTTTTTTAGGTGGAAAAATTTCAAGATTAAGCTCTACTAAAACTCTAGGTAAACAACAAAATTCTCAAGAAATTTTTGCACTTTCACTTATAGTTCTTTCAGCGAAGCTTAGTAAGGCTGATGGACAGGTTAGTAAAGAAGAGTTGATTGCTGTTAAAGATAAGTTGCAAATTCCGGATAGTGAAATTGATCAAGTAGCTAAAATTTTTAATAAGGCAAAAGACGAAAGTACTGGTTATGAACCATATGCAAAACAAATTGGTGAAATTTTTCGGGGTAATATTAATGTTTTAGAAGAGGTTATAAATATTCTATTTTATATCGCCGAGTCAGATGGTCATATAAGTAATGAAGAAGAATCAATGATTGCGAATATTGCTTATATATTTGGTTTAACGCAAAAACAGTATGAAAGTATCAAAGAATCTAGAAAGTCATCCGATAAACTTAATCCTTATATTGTATTAGAAAGTCAACCAACTGATGATCTTCAAACAATTAGAAAAAAATATATAAAATTATCTAAAGAACATCATCCTGATTTATTAATTAGTAAAGGTGTGCCCATAGAAGTTATTAATGAAAGTAAGAATAAAATGAGGGCTATCAATGCTGCCTGGGATCAAGTACAAAAGCTAAAAAATAATTGAAGATTTAACAATTGATTTAGACTTTATTTCACTCCATTTAAATTAAATTCATTTAAAAAAAATTTTTTCATATCATTTTTGTACCACTTTTCATAATCCCAAGGTTCTTCTGATACCATGTTTTTAGTAGGCATATAGATTTGTGCATCATGATGAATTTGATCAACATTAACTTTTACAAATTGCCTAAAGTAATTTTTTCCCTCAAATCTATCCAATTTTTTTAATTCTTCAAAAGTTATATTATTAATTAGCAAGCCTTTAACAACATCAACTTGATTATTTGTATATTTTATAAGAGGATAATTTGCATTTTTAACTCTAAAGACTTTATGCTTTAACAAATAACCTAATGAGATGTTGTGATTATCTATGCTTTCTCCAATTACAGCTTTTCGAACTTCTAGAGATCTAAGTGTTCCATAAAAGAATAAAGAATAATTAATTTGGTATTTAGTTAAAGATTTTTTGATTTTTTTTTCATATGAAAAACAATTATTGTTATTATTAAATTTTTGAAAATATTCGTCAGTTTTTCCATCTATTTCGTGGTTAAGATAATTAACACAACTTTTGATATAATTGTTTATTAAAGTTGAGATATCATGACTATAGTTTTTAACATCAAATAAATTTGTTATAGAAATTAAATGCTTTAATTCGTCAATATTAAAATCTCTTAGAACAAAGCTTAATTGTAAATATGTATCTTCAAATCTAAAGTCATGAGGAAATTCCTCATTCCATAAATCAGTATCAAGTTTCCAGTTTTGCTTAAGATTTTCTTTTAAAACTACCAACTTTAAGGATTTAATGTCATCATTAATATTTAAAGTTTCATCCATTGTTTTTAATTATATTCAAATATTTTATTTACAAACTAGATTTCATTTTTAACATATTGCTGTATGAATATTAAACAAAAATATATTTAAAAATAAGAGATATATATGTTTACAAAGAAACTTGGAAAATCAATTGGTATTGAAATTACAGGTTTAAATATAAAAGTAGATCTAAGTAAAAAAATAAAGAGTAAAATTTCTGATCTTTTGTCTGAATTTTCAGTAGTTGTAATTAGAAATCAAAATATAACAAACGATGAGCATATTAAATTTAGTCAGTACTTTGGTGCTTTAGAAACAACTAAAGCTGGCACTGATGGCTCAGGTTCAAAATTAATAATACTTCGAAACTTTGATGAAGATGGAAACATTGTTCCTGCTACTGATAGGCAAAGATTAAATAATTTAGCTAATCAAGAGTGGCATAGTGACAGTTCTTTCAAAGTTATTCCTTCAAAAATGTCAATTCTTTCTGCCAAAATGATACCGTCTATAGGTGGTAATACCGAGTTCTTATCAATGAGAGCGGTTTATAGTGCATTACCTAAAAAATTAAAATTAATAATTGAAGATAAAGTTTGTTGGCACGACTATTCTCATGGAAGATCAAAAATAGATCCAAATTTAGTTACCTCTGAAGAAAAAAAAGCACTCCCTCCTGTTAAACAAAAGTTAGTATTAAATAATGATAAGCACGGAAAATCTCTTTACCTAGGCGCACATTGTAGTTCTGTCGAAGGTATGCCAAAAACTGAAAGTAAAAAGCTTTTTAGAGAGATTTATCAATATGTTGATAATGAAAGCTTTGTTTATTCTCATTCTTGGGAACCATATGATTTAATAATGTGGGACAACAGAGCTGTTTTACATAGAGCAACGCCAATAAAAGGGAAAATAGAAAAAAGATTAATGGTAAGAACAACCATTGCTGGTGAAACGTCAACTTTAAATCATTAAACAGATTTGAGATATTAACATGGAAAAATTTGACTATATAATAGTTGGCTCAGGATCTTCAGGTTCGGTCGTTGCAAATAGACTATCTGAAATTAATAATATAAATATATGTGTTATTGAAGCTGGGGGTAGTAACCAACATCCATTTATAAAAATGCCAGCTGGTTTTATTAAAACAATCAATGATAAAAGATTTAATTGGTGTTTTAAAACTGAAAGTAACAAAAACGTTAATAATAGAGAAATATTGTTTCCAAGAGGAAAAGGTTTTGGAGGCTCTAGTTCTATTAATGGACATTTGTACGTTAGAGGACAACCAGATGATTATAATCAATGGGCACAGCTTGGAAATATTGGTTGGTCTTATGATGATATTTTACCATATTTCAAAAAGTCAGAATTTAAAGAAAATGGAGATGAGAGGTATAGGGGTAAAAACGGTCCTTTGTTTGTTTCAGATGTTGTTGAAAAACATCCTATTTGTGAGGAATTTGTTTCTGGTTCTAAAGAGTTGGGAATATCAGTTCAAGAAGACTATAATTCAGGTGAACAAGAAGGAATCTTTTATTATCAAAGAACAATTAAAAATGGGATGAGGTATAGTGCTTATGACGCTTTTCTAAAAACTGCACTTAAAAGAAAAAATGTAAAAATAAAAAAAAATACACTTGTCTTAAAAATTATATTCAATGATCAAAAAGCTGTTGGATTAGTTTATGAGAAAAATAATAAGATTTTGGAAATTTTTGCCAATAAAGAGATTATTTTATGTGCTGGGGCAATTGGTACACCTCATTTACTTCAAGTATCCGGAATAGGTGATGGAAAATACTTGAAATCAATAGGAATTGATCCCGTATATGAAATTAAAAATGTAGGTGAAGGTTTACAAGACCATTATGCAGTAAGAGTTGCAAACAAAATTAATTTACCAATTTCCCTTAATGAAAAGGCTCGAGGCTATAAATTATTTTTAGAAATTATGAAATGGTTTTTTTTGAAAAAAGGTCTGATATCTTACAGTCCAGCGCATGTTGGAGCTTTTTTAAAATCATCATCTGAAATAGATTTTCCTGATTTACAATTTGTTTTTACGCCAGCGTCATATACTGAAGGTATGATTGGCAAATTACAAGAAGTGCCCGGAATAACTTGTGGTGTTTGGCAATCTAGGCCATTGAGCAGAGGATTTGTTAGAGCTCTATCTCAAAACATTAGAGATGCTCCAATTATTCAACCTAACTATCTAAAAGAAAAAATAGATCAAGATGTATTGGTTGCAGGTTTTAAAATGTGTAGAGCACTTCTTAAAACTTCAAATATAGATAAAATTTCTATTGGTGAGACACTTCCTGGTGATAATATTCAGACAGACGAAGAAATACTAAATTATCTCAGAAACAATGGCGCTACAGTTTACCATGCCATTGGAAGTTGTAGGATGGGGATAGATGAAAATGCAGTCGTAACACCATCCCTCAAAGTAAAAGGATTAAGTAACATTAGAATTGCTGATGCCTCAATAATGCCAACCATGCCATCAGGAAATACAAATGCAGCAACGTTAATGATTGCAGAGAAAGCTTCTGATATTATAAAAAAAGATTTATGACTTTTTATTAAACTTTTTTAAGTGACTTGATATTGCTCTCATTTCGAGGTCTTTAATAGCTAACTCCTCAAGGCTTTCTAATGTGTTATCGAAATATTCTTGGCAAGTTCCTAAAAAACCGTGTGCTTTGAAAATCATCTTAGCTTTTATAGAGGTATTTTTTTTTGCAAAATAATTTTTGTGCTTCTTATCAACTGTAAATGCAAGTGATAAAACGTTTTTATTATTATCTAATTTTGTTTTTATTAATTTTGGTTTATAGGCCCCAGTTACCATTTCTCTTTTAAACAAAATATCAATATTTTTTATTGCATCATATCTATTTAGCCTAAATGCGGATCCTCTACATGATCCACCGTTGTCTAGAGCTAACATTAAACCTGGATTTTCAAAAGACCCCCTACCTAAATTTGTCTTCATACAAAAGCTTCTATGAAAACCATATACTTTTGCTAAAAATTGTTCTTCATAATCTACTGTTGGATTCCATAAAAGAGATCCATAAGCGAAAATATAAATATCTTCTCCAATTCCATCATCTGGAATGATTTTTCTACGCTCATTAATTAATTCTTTTTGAGAAAGAACTTTATCACTTCCACTTATACTTCTGATTTTTTCACCCAGACGACCTTGAGTTATATTTTCTCTTGTTAATTTGACTGAGCCATGATTAATTTTTTTTGTAGTCGTCATTAAGCTGTATTTTTTGAAGAAATAACTCTATGTGGATATGGAATTTCAATACCTGCTTCGTCAAGAGCAGGTTTGAGTTTACGCATTAAATCAGTATACAAAGTATACCAATCCTTAGTATGTGAATATAGTCTTAGTCTAACCACTATCGCGCTATCGTCATATTTCATAACAAGGAATTGAGGTGCTTTGGGTTTGTTCTTAACTCTATCATCGTCAGCTAGTTTTAATAAAACCTCTGAAGCCAATTCCAAATCGGTGTCATAGTGAATTCCAATATCAACATCTATACGTCGGGTTTCGTAATGTGAGTGGTTTGTTATTGTACTATTCCAAATACTAGAATTAGGTATTGATACATAAACATTATCAAATGTGTCTATAATTGTAGTAAATAGGCCTACTTCTCTTATGGTACCAGAGACATTACCAGTTTCCACCCAATCACCAGTAGTAAATGGTCTAAGTAGTAATAACATTACACCAGCCGCCACGTTTGACAGAGTTCCTTGCAATGCTAAGCCAATTGCTAAACCAGCTGCACCTAAGACAGCGATAATAGAAGTTGTTTGGACTCCAAATTGTCCTAAAACAGCTATTAATGTAATTATTATTATTCCATATCTTATAATATTTCCGATTATTGGGACAATTAACGGATCTATTTTATTGAAAAGACTTAAGTTTTTGCGGGCAACTTTACTAAGTTTACCAGCAAAATAAAAACCCAGAATAAGAATAAGAGTAGCTCCTAATACCTGGCCGGCATAGGCAACGAATATTTGTATGGAGCTATTAATTAAGTTAGAAATAATTTCTAAATTTATATTTATTTTATCACCCAAAAAATTAATCTCCATTGATGGCTAATCAAAGTAGCTTTTTAACATTCAATACTATTTCACATAATTCAAACATATATAACAAAAAAAGATACAAACACTTTGAAATTTATTATATATCAGCTTGAGTTTAAAATCTTAAAAAGGTTATAACAATTTTATGAAAATTATTAAATGGAAATTTGGTGGTATCGCTCCTAAAATTGACAAAAACATTTCAATTGCAATTGGTAATTTCGATGGTATTCACCAAGGCCACGTAAAACTTCTAGAAACAGCTAAATTAAGCGCTCTTGAAAATAATCTTGCTTTTGGTGTTGTAACTTTTGATCCTCATCCAAGAGATTTTTTTAGTTCAGGCAATTCTTCTTTTAAGCTTTTAGATGCATTGGAAAAAGAGAACTTGTTAAGAGAGATCGGCGTTAATTATTTATTTATAATTGAGTTTAATGAAGAATTAAAAAATTGTAGTGCAAATGACTTTTTATCCAAAATATTAAATGAAACTCTCAAAGTAACTAAAATGTTTGCAGGATCAAATTTTAGATTTGGAAAAAATAGGGAAGGTACGATTGAAGGAAATAGAAATTTTGCTAGTAAATTAGGTTTGGAAATTATAGGTGTGGACTTAAAACAAACACATTCTATAAAAGGTAAAGAATTAGAAATTATAAGCTCTCAAACAATAAGAAAATTAATTCAAGATGGACAGTTGAATATAGCAAATTCTCTTCTTGGAAGAAATTGGTGCATTACAGGTGTTGTGGAACAGGGTAAGCAAAAAGGTAGAGAAATTGGTTTTCCAACCGCAAACTTAGATATAAAAAAATTTTTAAAACCGCCACTTGGAGTTTATGTAACTAGGTTGAAAATTACAGACCAGAAAGAATTAGAAATCTCAAATGACTGGTTGCCATCTATCTCAAACATAGGTACAAGACCAACTGTCTCTGGAGATTCTGTTAATTTAGAAACTCATGTAATTGATTTAAATAATGAAGATCTTAATATAAATCTATATGGTAAAAGAATAAAGGTAGAACTTTTAAAGTTTTTAAGATCAGAAACGAAATTTAATTCCTTATCTGAATTAAAAAAACAGATCGAGCTTGATACAAAAATGGCTTATGACTTTCATAAGTTAAAAAGTTTATAATTATAAACTTTTAAAATAAACAAAAGTTATTTTAGAAGTAACAATAAATTGACTGACATAGAGAAAGTTATATGACTGATTATAAAAATACCGTTTATTTACCAAAAACAGATTTTTCTATGAGAGCTGGTTTGCCTAATAAGGAACCACAAATATTAAAAATATGGGAAGATACAAAGTTATTTAAGAAACTTAGAGAACAAAGAAAGAATTCCAAGCCATTTATACTTCATGACGGTCCACCTTATGCTAATGGTAATTTACATATAGGACATGCCCTAAATAAAATTATCAAAGACGTAATTAATAGATCACAGTCAATGCTTGGTAAAAATGCCAATTATGTACCTGGTTGGGATTGTCATGGGTTGCCAATTGAGTGGAAAATAGAGGAAAATTATAGAAAAAAGAAAAAAAATAAAGACGATATTCCAGTTGTAGAGTTTAGAAAAGAATGTCGTGATTTTGCCTCTAAGTGGATGGACATTCAATCAGAAGAATTTCAAAGATTAGGTGTTTACGGTGATTGGGAAGATCCATATTCAACAATGAAATATAAATCTGAAGCCATTATTATGTCTGAAATTGGTAAGTTTCTGATGAATGGAAGTTTATATAGAGGTGTCAAACCTGTAATGTGGTCACCTGTAGAGAAAACTGCTCTTGCTGAAGCTGAAATTGAATACCATGACCATGTCAGCACTACAATATTTGCAAGATTTCCAATTAAAAAAGCCCCAATAGAAATACTTGACGATTATGAAATCATAATTTGGACAACAACTCCTTGGACGATGCCTGGCAATAGAGCTGTCGCTTATGGAAAGGACATAGATTACACTCTATTAGAAATTACTAGTGTTAGTGAAAATTCACTAGCCAAAATTGGTGATAAAATAGTAGTGGCCACTCAATTGCTAGAAGAAGCGATAAAAGAGCTTTATATATTAGATTATAACGTTTCTAAGCAATTAAAAGGGAGTGAATTCGCAGGATCAGTTTTAGCTCATCCATTAAATGGTTACGGTTATGATCACGATGTTCTATTGCTAGAGGCTGATTTTGTAACTACTGACCAAGGTACAGGGTTTGTTCATATTGCACCTGGACATGGGGCAGATGATTTTGAATTAGGAAAAAAACATAATTTGCCAATACCCGAAACTGTTTCTGATAATGGAATATTATTTAATGAATTACCTCTATTAGGTGGATTACGTGTTTTAAAAGATAATGAAAAAATTGCGGATATAATGTCTGAGCATAATGCTCTAATTGGAAGAGGCACTTTAAACCATTCATATCCACATAGTTGGAGATCGAAGGCACCTCTGGTTTTTAGAACTACACCCCAATGGTTTATTTCAATGAAAACCAATAATTTAAGAGATACTGCTCTTAAGGCTTTATCAGAAACTAATTTTTTTCCTCCTCAAGGTGAAAATAGACTTACAAAAATGATAGAGGATAGACCTGATTGGTGTATTTCAAGGCAAAGAGCATGGGGTGTTCCGTTAGCTATTTTCGTAAATAAAAAAACACAAGAACCTCTTAGGGATCAAGAAGTTGTTGATAGAGTTGTTGAGGCATTTAAAAAAGAGGGAGCTGATGCTTGGTTTCAAAAACCTTCTTCATATTTTCTAGGTTCAAAATATAAGTCTGAAGATTATGAAGCCGTAACTGATATTGCTGATGTTTGGTTTGATTCTGGTTCAACTCATTCATTTGTCTTAGAAGAGCGAAATGATTTATTTTGGCCTGCATCTTTATATCTTGAAGGAACGGATCAGCATAGAGGATGGTTCCATTCTTCTTTGTTGGAAAGTTGTGGAACTCGTGGAAGGGCACCTTATGATGCCGTATTAACACATGGATTTGTTTTAGATCAGCAAGGCCGAAAGATGTCTAAATCTTTAGGTAATATAACTGCACCCCAAAAAGTAATTAATGAGTTCGGAGCTGATATATTACGTTTGTGGGTTGTTGGGTCAGATTATTATGACGATCTAAGAATTGGAAAAGAGATACTTATTAGACACTCCGATCATTATAGAAGACTAAGGAATACTCTTAGATATCTTTTAGGTGCTTTAAATGGATTTGAGGATGACGAAAAAATTACCTTTAGTGAGATGCCAGAATTAGAGCAATGGGTTTTACATAGAGTATCTGAGTTAAGTAAAAAAATAGAAGAAAACACAGAAAACTTTAATCTGCACGATATTTATTTAGACATACACAATTTTTGTACGGTTGATTTGTCTGCTTTTTATTTTGATATTAGAAAAGATACTTTATATTGCGAAGAATTAAAAGGGATAGAAAGAAGGTCTTGTAGGACTGTAATGGATATTTTATTCAAATCACTTACTACTTGGCTTGCTCCAATCATATGTTTTACCGCTGAAGAAGCATGGCAAAGTAGATATAATGATCAAGAGAACTCTATTCATCTCCAAACTTACTTTAAGCCAAAAGAAGATTGGCAAAATGATTTAATTGGAAATAAATGGTCAGAGATCAGGGAATTAAGATCTGTAGTAACAACTGCAATTGAAGAAAAAAGAAAAGAGGGGTTATTAGGGTCAAGCCTTCAAGCAAAGGTTATTATTGAGGCTAATAATGAGGCTTATAAGAAGCTTGAAGGTATTAATTTACCAGAAATATTTATTTGTTCTGATGTTGAAATAAATCTTAACAAAAATTTGTCTAAACCAACAATCAATGTTCAAGTAGAACTTGCATCTGGGGGCAAATGCATGAGGTGTTGGAAGGTTGTTAATGAAGTGAAAGACGATATTGAAGTATGTTACAGATGCACAAGTGTTTTACAAAAATAGTTAAATGAAAAAAAATATTGGTATATTTAATCTTTTATTAATTTTGATAATCTTCATTTTTCTTGATTATGCTACCAAATTATGGGCTATTGAAAACCTTTTTATTAAATATCAGTCAATAAAATTAACTTCATTTCTTTCTATGACCCCGGTTTGGAATAGCGGCATCTCTTTTGGCTTCTTTCAGGACTCTGGAGAAATAGGTAGATACGGTTTCACTATTTTTGCTTTTTTGGTGAGCATATGGTTAATTTTTTCTTCTTTCAAAATGCCAAGATATTCTTCTTTGGGATTTATTTTAATTGCAAGTGGAGCAATTGGTAATGCAATTGATAGAATAATTTACGGTAAGGTTGTTGACTTTATAGACTTTTATATTGACGATTTACACTGGCCAGCTTTTAATCTTGCTGATACAATAATTTTTATTGGTGCGTTTTTATTTCTTTTTAATCAATTTTTTACTGCTGAAAGTTCTTACTATGAAAAATAAATTTATAAAAATATTTGTTTTTTTATTACCCTTAACAACGTCATTGTCTAGTTGCTCTGATTTTCGAAAAGCTGTAGGAAAAGAAAAGGTTATACCAGATGAATTTTCTATAGCTTTTACACCATCACTTATTGTACCACCAGGTTATAAAATAGATCCCGAAGTTCTTAAAAACAATGATGCAGAAGATAATAAAAATGATTTTAACCTTACTAACGAAATTAATATGGAAAATAAGAACGAAGCGAATAGTTTTGGTGAGTTATTTAGTTCCAAGAATGTTCCAAAAAATATTAGGAAGATAGTTGACGAAGAGACACTTGGTATATCATTAAGTGAGAGGACTGGTATACAAATCTTATTTGGAGATGTTCCAGAAACAGGTGTAGTAATAGACGCTAAAAAAGAAGCGTTAAGAATTAGAAAAAATGAATCATCTGGACAAAAAATTAATTCAACTCCTTCTCATGCTCTAGACATAAATTCTGGAAAGCCTTTACTGATAAAATAATAAGGAAACCTGTTATGGACATAAGACGGCTTCCTGAAAATCTTATAAATCAAATAGCTGCTGGAGAAGTTGTCGAAAGACCATCTTCAGCATTAAAAGAATTAATAGAAAATTCTATAGATGCAGACGCAACCCAGATTGATATAACTATTGATAATGGAGGTAAAAATCTAATATCAGTTTCAGATAATGGTATTGGAATTAAAAAAAATTTAATTCCTATGGCTATTGAAAGACACGCTACTTCTAAACTTCCCAATAACGATTTAAACAAAATAGCTTATTTGGGTTTTAGAGGAGAAGCACTCCCTTCTATAGCTGCTGTAAGTGAGTTAAATATTCAGACGAAGTTCATAGATTCTAATCAAGCATGGTCATTAGATGTTGCAGCGGGGAACTTTAATGAAGCTTACCCTTCATCACGTCAAATAGGAACTATTATATCAGTAAAAAAATTATTCTATGCAACTCCAGCAAGGTTAAAATTTCTAAAATCTGAGCAAGTTGAGAAAAGTTACTGTCATCAAATAATTTTAAAACAGGCTCTCGCAAACCCACTTGTAGGATTTAAATTTCAAGCGGATGCCCGAGAAATTTTTAATATAAGACCAGAAATAGAAGATGAAAATTCGTATTTAAATAGAATAAGAAATATAATGGGATTGAATTTTTCTAATGAAGCTATAAAAATTGAGAATTCTAAGCTAATAAAAGAAAATGAATTTGCAAATATTTATGGTTTTATTGGTCTTCCAACGCTAAATAAATCGAATTATAATCAACAACATCTTTTTATAAATGGAAGGTTTATACAAGATAGAAACTTGTCTGGAGCAATTAGAGCGGCTTATGGGGATACACTTCCAAAAGGAAGATTTCCTGTTTTTTGTTTGTTCATAAATGTACCTTCTGAATTTATTGATGTAAATGTTCATCCCGGTAAAACAGAAGTAAGGTTTCAAGATAATGCCTTAATAAGAAGTTTGATTGTGGGTTCAATCAGTAGAGAGTTACATATTAGTTATAGCGAAACGACTACTGACCTTTCCAAAGAGGCTTTGAAAAGATTTAATAATATAACAGAGTTAAGTACAAATATTCAAAATAAAACTAAACAATCTTTTTTTGAACATGGAGATGTAATTCCGTCTGTGAAGACGGTTAAAAATGAGAATAATCAAAATGAAGTCACAAATGTTTTTGTTCAAGAAGATTTTCCGCTAGGAGTTGCTTTGGCACAATTCAACAAAAATTATATAATCTCGAGAAATTCTAATGGGATTGTGATTATTGATCAGCATGCCGCTCACGAAAGATTAGTTTTAGAAAGAATGAAACTAGCACGGCAAAATAAATCTATTGAAAAACAAATTTTATTACTTCCTGAGGTTGTTAATCTTGAACCCATACCATTAGCTGCAATTACAGAAAATATCGAATTGCTAGCTGATATTGGGTTTATAATTGAGCCGTTTGGTGACGGAATGATAGTCGTTAGAGAGGTTCCTGCTTTAATAGGAGAGGCTGATATTAAACAAATAATTATTGACCTTGGAGATGATATTTCATCAGTTGGTTTGCCATCTTCTTATAATGCTAAAATTGATTTAATATTAGGTAATATAGCTTGTCATAGATCCGTAAGGTCTGGGAGAAGTTTAAATGAAAATGAAATGAATGAATTATTAAGAGAGATGGAACGCACGCCAAACTCAGGACAATGCAATCATGGTCGCCCAACTTCTATCAGTCTTTCATTAAAAGATATTGAAAAATTATTCAATAGAGCCTGAGTTAGATAACTTGAGTATAGTTAGTTTGGATTTTCCATAAATTTTTGTATCTAACAAATCAAAGCCATCAAAATTGAAGTTTTCCTTTTTGCTACTCTCAGAAAAAATATAGCTGTTAAAATCAATCAAATTATATTGTTTTAATTTAACCAAGCATTCTTCAATGACATTTGAATGATATGGAGGATCTATCAAAACAACATCAAAAACAATTTTTATATCCTGAAGTGCTTTTAGGGCGTCCTCTTTTATAATTTTTATGTAAATTTTATCTTTGTTATCAATCTTTAACTTTGAAATATTTTTTTGGAGAACATCAATTGCTTTTGGTTCTTTATCAATAAAATAGATTAATCCAGCACCTCTGGATAATGCCTCGATGCCTAATGCTCCTGTTCCACTACAAATATCTATAACGTTAGAATTAGGAATTCTTATATTATATTTATTAGATTCTAAAATTGAAAAAAGTGATTCTTTTAATCTATCAGATGTAGGCCTTATGCTGAAATCAACTGGAGGTTGAAGTTTTAACCCTCTAAATTTACCGCTTATTATTCTCATAGACTTTAATGTTGTAATAATTATTTTCTATTTTTATTTTGTTTTAAATTTTTTGGTTTAGATAAACCTAATTGATCTTTTAATACTTTATTTTTAACTTCTTCTAATTCTCCAGAGGGAAGGTTTTTTAGATTAAAAGGCCCAAAAGATATTCTAATTAGACGATTAACATTATAGCCTAGATGGTTCATAACCTTTCTAACTTCTCTATTTTTACCTTCTCTAAAACTAAGAGTAAGCCAAGCATTGCTTCCTTGCTGTCTATCTAAAGTGGCATCTATTCTACCATATCTTATACCATCAATTATAATTCCGTTTTTCAGTGGTGCTAAATCTTTTGGTACCACATAGCCATGAACTCTAACTCTATATTTACGCAGCCATCCTGTAGCAGGTAATTCAAGTTTTCTAGCTAAATCACCGTCATTAGTTAGTAATATAAGCCCTTCTGAATCCATATCTAAACGACCAACAGAAATAAATCTTGTCTCCATTTTATTTTTCAATTGATCGAAGATTGTTGATCTACCTTCTGGATCATAGTTTGTAACCAAATATCCTCTCTGTTTATGGTACATCCATAACTTAGTTATTACTTTATTGGGTAGCGGTTTACCATTGACTTCAATGACATCCTTAGAATTAACATTTACTCCACATTCAGTTAAAATTTTACTATTTAGTTTTACCTGACCATTAATTATCCATCGCTCAGCTTCTCTTCTGGAACATAAGCCTGATCTTGCAATAGCTTTAGCAATTCTTTCTGGTCCAGTATCAAGTGCTTTTGATTTTTTAGCAGCAGTTTTATTGGATAATGTTTCAGAATTATTTTTTTTAAAAGTATTTTTCATAGTTTTGTATTATAGCTTTTAAGTACTATTAGCAACATAACTGACTAATAAGGATTAAATTTGCTAAATCAAATTGATTATATGAGTTTAGCTATTAAGGAAGCGATTAAAGCTAAAAACAAAGATGAAGTGCCTGTTGGGGCCATAATAGTTGGTGGATGTGGAAACGTTATTGCTAAGGCACACAACTTAGTTGAAACAAGAAATGATCCTACGTGTCATGCTGAGAAACTAGTTATTGAAAAAGCTTTAAAAATAACAGGTCAAAGATTTTTAAATGATTGTGATATTTGGGTTACCTTAGAACCCTGCGTTATGTGTGCAGGACTTATTAAACAGACTAGAATAAGAAGGTTATACTATGGAGCAGAGGACAAGAAGGGTGGTGCCATTGACAATGGAGTTAGAGTTTTCTTAGACAATAAAACAAGAATTGAAATCTATTCAGGTTTTTCTGCAGATCAGTCAGAAAGACTTTTAAAAGATTTTTTTTACAATATTAGGTAATTTTAGACTTTACCTATATCTCTTCTATAAAAGCCTTTATTCCAATTTATTTCCTCAACAGCCTTATATGCTTTGTGCCTGCAGTCTTGGACATTGTTTCCAATTGCTGTAACAGACAAAACTCTTCCACCACTTGAAATAAGATTTTCATTATCATTTTTTGCAGTACCAGAATGGAAAATAAATATATCATCTTGCTTATTTAAATTATTTAGTGATGGTAATTCAATTCCCTTTTTAAATGTTCTGGGATAACCCTTACTTGCTATTACAACAGTAATTGCAGTGTTGTCAGTAAGTTCAATGGGAGTATTTTCAAGATTGTTTGTAACAGTGTTATGAATAATATCTACTAAATCTGTTCTAAGGCGTGGAAGTACCACCTGTGTTTCGGGATCTCCAAACCTGCAGTTAAATTCAATCACTTTAGGTCCTTGATCAGTAAGCATAACACCGGCATACAGAATACCTTCATAAGGGATACCATCGGATCTCATTCCATTAATCGTAGGCATTATAATATTATTAAAAATATTTTTATTTAACTCTTCATTTAATGCTGGTGCTGGAGATATGGCTCCCATGCCTCCAGTATTTGGACCTTGGTCATTATCATAAGCTCTCTTATGATCTTGAGCAGTCCCAAGTACAATTGCGGTATTGCCATCTGATACTGCAAACACACTTGCTTCGATACCGGTTATTCTTTCTTCAACTAGAATAGATTTTCCAGCATCGCCAAATTTATTGTCTTCCAGCATTTGAGTGGATGCTTCAATTGCTTCATTAACTGTGTCGCAAACAACAACACCTTTGCCTGCAGCAAGACCATCTGCCTTTACAACACAGTATCCATTTAACAATTCTATCTGATCTTTTGCAGTATTTAGATCGCTACAATATTTGAAATTTGGTTGTGGAATATTATATCTTTTGCAGAAATTTCGTGAGAAAGTTTTTGATCCTTCTAATTGTGCAGCTTCTTTAGATGGTCCAAACGCATTAATGCCTATATCTGATAATTTATCTTTTAAGCCAAGCACTAAGGGGATTTCTGGTCCTATGAAAACAATATCTGCTTTGATATCTTTTGCTAACTTACATTGTCCATCAATATCATCTACAGCTATGGGATAACATTTAGCAAAAGTTTCAATCCCAGGGTTACCAGGGGCAACTATTAGCTTTTTTATTAATAGAGATTTTGATAATGAATAAGCAATAGCATGTTCTCTGCCACCTCCACCTACAACTAAAATATTCATAAATTATATACTCCAAAAAGCTTTAGATTTTGTTTAATATGCCATAGTATCAACTTATGATAAATATAAAGTTTTTTGAAATTTAATGGAAAATAATACTAATAATCCCATATATTCTGTCGGTGAATTTTCTCACGTTATAAAAAAACTAGTAGAAACAAATTTTAGTTATGTTCGTATTAGAGGCGAAATATCACGTCCCTCATTTCCTGGATCAGGTCACGTCTACTTTACCCTAAAAGATACAGACGGTACCATTGCAGCAATAATCTGGAAATACATAATGCCAAGACTTTCAATTAGACCTGAAGAAGGTATAGAAGTCATTTGTACTGGGAAAATCACAACTTTCGCAGGACAATCAAAATATCAAATTATTGTAGATAATATGGAAGTTGCAGGTGAGGGCGCACTTCTTAAAATGCTTGAAGATAGAAGAAAAAAACTACTTGCAGAAGGATTGTTTAAACAAGAACATAAAAAATCAATACC
Organism: uncultured SAR116 cluster alpha proteobacterium; assembly: GCA_902517275.1. Taxonomy (GTDB): domain Bacteria; phylum Pseudomonadota; class Alphaproteobacteria; order Puniceispirillales; family Marisalimonadaceae; genus Marisalimonas. The sequence goes on along the minus strand of CABYBQ010000003.1, from coordinate 40,520 downwards.
TTATCTACCACAAATAATTGGTGTTATAACCAGTCCTTCAGGGGCTGTAATAAAAGATATTCTACATAGATTATCAGATCGTTTTCCATTGCACGTCTATTTGTGGCCTGTAGCCGTTCAGGGTCAAGGATCTGCCGAACAGATCGCTAATGCTATAGATAAGTTTAATCAATTCACAGATCAAACAAATATCAAAAAACCAGATCTACTTATTGTTGCTAGAGGTGGAGGAAGCTTAGAGGATTTATGGTCATTTAATGAGGAGATAGTAGTTAGAGCAGTTTTTAATAGTTCAATACCAGTCATCTCTGCTGTAGGGCATGAAACTGATACAACATTAATTGATTTTGTATCTGACTTAAGAGCTCCAACTCCAACAGGTGCTGCAGAAAAATCTGTGCCCGTAAGAGATGAATTAATAGCTAGAATTGGTGAACTAAACTTAAGACTTAAAACCTCATTTTCTAATAAATTAAATAATAATAGAGATCGACTTAACAATTTAATTAGACTTTTAGGAAAACCTGATCAGATATTTGATGATAAAAATCAAAAATTAGATTTTATTTATAAAGATATTGAAAATTTATTTAAGAATATTTTTGTGGAGCAAAAAAATAAAATTACTCAATTCACTAAAAGATTAATACCACCAAAAGTATTAATTAGTAATCTTGATTCAAAACAACAACTGTTAGATACAAAATTTAAAAATTATTTAGAAAATATTTTAACTAATAAAGAAACAAATTTAAACTCATTAAGCCAGTTATTAGAAGCATCGAGCTTTAATAGGGTGCTTGATAGAGGCTTTTCACTTGTGATGGACAATAATGGAAAACCGATTAAACTGAGCAGTGATGCACCTAAAAATGCAAAAGTTAAGATAAAGTTTTCAGATGAAATTCGATCAGCACAACTAGATAGCTAGTAAAACTTTTTTGATTAAAAGTTAACTTTTAATCCAGCTAAAATGCCATAATTATCATTATTTTTTTTATTATCCCAATTTTCAGTTAAATGTAATTTTGAAAAGAAATTAAAATTTTCTTCTAAGTTTGAATTATAACCTATTGAAATTGTTTCTTGTCTTGCACTATTAACTAGTGAATATCTTTCATTAACAGAGTTATAATCTCCATCGGAATTATATCCCTTTATTGTCGACTGGTCTAAAGAGCCGTTTATAACTGCTAAAGGTTTTTTATAATTAAGGCTCATTTCATCACTTTTTTCAAAAATATTTTTGAATGAAAACCCTATTTGCATTGTATCTGATTTAATATCAGAAATGTTAGCAAAGCTTGAATTTGTAAAACTGTTTTTACTTATCATTCTTATATAACCTGTGTTGAAAATCATATTTTGAGTAATTGAATTTTCTGAATTAAAACTTAAGTAGGATGAAATTGTTTGATCAGATAAATCATAAGCACCAGCAAAACTTGCTCCTAAAAATTTATCTTTTTCAATTATATTTCCTATGCTGACGTTGCTTGTAAAACTACTTGAATTATATTGAGTACTTAAAGAAAATTCTCTAATTTTGTTATTTTCATCTGTTTTACCTGAAGCAATATTTGACAAAATTTTAATTTCATCTGTAAGTTGTATTTCACTGCAAAATTGATTTATGTTGTCAAAATTTGAATAAATATAAGTAAATTTTGGTAGTGGAATTTGATTTTTATTATTTAAGTAAAAATTTTCATTATTCTTTAAGATACTTATAGATTGGGTTAAATCATCTTCTTTGTAGGAGAATTTCAGTTCATCATAATTAACTAAATTTTCATCATTAGTCTTATAAGTAAAGTAACTGTTAGATCCAATATTGGCTCTTGATACTTTTTCTTTCTGGAATTGATTTAGGAAATTATATGCATTTAATTTGATATTATTTGAATTTTCTTGGATAGGGCTCCAAACATAAGCTCTATCATATGCGTCTAAAATACCAACCACAAAATTAGAATATTCAAATACGTTTCCAAAAGCAGAAGAACTTCTTATGTAAGTATTATTTGTAGTTGCTTGAGTTATATTAGCATTGTTAGCAGCAACGTAAGACATTCCGCTTGGTGTGGTTGCTGCACTTAAATTTAAAAGCCCTACTCCATAAACTTCATCATTGCCACTTGTACCTAAGTCAGTTGCAGTACTTGTAAGAAGTGTCACAAGTTGGGTTGGGGTCAAATTTGGAAATTGTTGTTTTAATATTGCTATAGCGGCAGTAACGTGAGGCGCAGCCATTGAAGTTCCACTTTTATTACTATAACTTCCAGAAACAGATGTATCATCCAAATCAACCGTTGAATATATTGATGATCCAGGAGCAGCTATACAAAAAGCTTTTGCTGTTCCACACCCATTTGAATAACTTGCTATATTATTGTTACTATCTACCGCAACTACTGTTAACCATTTCCCAGCAACAGTACTATTACTTACAGCTAAACTACCTCGTCTTGAGGGTGTGTTTACATTTAAAGATGAAGCATTTAGAACGCTGCCAGAGTAGTCATTTCCACCTGCAAGAGCTTTAGAAGCCGAATTGTAATAGTATATTCTTCCAGTTGAATTATTTAATCCATCATTTCCATTAGCCCATACTACAACTGTTGTGTCTACAGCATTTTCCCATGCAGTAGTTTCTGAACTTGCTAGAGAACTGGTAGCCGGCTTAGCATAGTAATAATTTGTTCCTCCAACATTTATAGTTGCAGTAGTGGAAGAACCCCAACTATTATTCATGGCTGTAATAGACGAACTACTTCCTGCATTAATTGAATTTACCAACTGAGAAGTGGTCACATCAAATGTTGCTGAACTATTAAAAATTGTTATTGGTTTGATTTTTGCGTTATAAGCAACACCATGCATTTCAGAATTATCTTTATTTGCAGCTATTATACCCGCTACATGGGTTCCGTGAGAAGTTGAACAAGTTCCAGTGCAGGTAACATCTGTCCCTCCACTTGAACCGTCATAACCTGTATCAAATACATTTATTAAGTCTGGATGATCAGTGTCATATGGGGTGTCTAAAACTGAGACGGTAATACCTGACCCCGTATAACCTCTTGCATAGGCAGATGAGGCGTTTATGTTTCCTAATCCATATTGCTTGTTATACTCAGTAGTTTCAAAATCTGAAGCTGTTAAAGAAGGTGATGATGAGCTACCACCGCCTCCACCGCCCCCACCTGCTAATCCAACACCTGCTATGCCTGCGACCCAACCCATAGCAGGTGATGTAGATTTTGTTTTTGTTGTTTTTTTATCATTTGCAACAATATTTTCTGATTTTGGAGTTATACTCTCGAGAGCAAGACTAACACCATAAATATTTGAAATTTGAAAAATTATATTTTTTTTAATTTCAAAATCAGTTGCCTCATTTTTACTCAATTTATTTGCTAACCTGATGAGAACAGGACCTTTTATTTTGTCTATTTTAGATTTAGGTAAGAAGTTATCAAATTGATCAAGATTGTTAGCATCTAAATTTTTATCAACCTCATCTGATATATTATTCAGAAAATTATCAACTGTTTTTTTATCTAAAAAATTTTTTAAAATATCCTGAATTGATGTTTTAAAATCTTTTAAGTTTTTAATGTTTAATGAATTAATGTCTGTTTTAAAAATCTGGGTACTGATTGATTGATCTGCTGTTATAGGCTTAGATGAAAACATTTTGGTAAAGAAATTACTTATTTGGTTTTCCTTGGCAAAAGAAATAGTTGGTTCAAACGTTAACATTGAAAATAATGCTAGGCTTGTAGCCATTTTACTTTTGTAAAGAATTATCAAAATGTATTTCCTTATGAAAATGAAATTTAAATTATTTAATAAATAAATTAAATGATTTTTAGTTATTTCCCCCAACGCCTATGAGCCCAAAGCCATTGTTCTGGTTTGTCTATAATCCATTCTTCTATTCTAGAAGAAATTAACCTAGTTATCTCAAATATAGCTTTATCTTTTTCTAAATTCTTTGGAATTTTTAATTTTTTCTCCACGCTCATTTTAAATTTTATTCCCTTAAAGCGTTCAACTCTGACCATATAAATTGGAACATTCCATTTTAAGGCCATAACAGCTGCAGCCTGAGGTGTTGGTGTCTCTATGCCAAAAAATGGTACTATTATTCCCTCTCGTAAAAGTTGATCTCCCGTAAGACCAACTACTTCACCATTTTTAATTTTTCCGGCCATTCCAATAGCAGCAAGACGACCTTTTCTGTAAAAGTCGGCATTTGCATCTTTATTTCTATAGATTTGAATTTTATTTAATATCCAATTATTAATAGGTCTAAAAACATATCCAGCTCTTCTCCCAGCAAGATCGCCAACCCTCAATAGAAATTCCCAATTGCCCATGTGAGCTCCCACAAGGATGGCAGGACCTTTTTTTATTTTATCTAGACCTTCTGTTTCTAAATTGCCTAATTTTATTAATTTATTTATATGAGGCATTTCTCCTATGGTTTGCCCAAGCATAAACCAATGTTGAGACGTAAGTTTATGGATTTCTTTTTTTGATTTTTTAGGAAATGCAATATGCATATGTTTTTTTACACGACCATTATAAGAGGTGAGTGGAGCAATTAAGTACATTAAAGTTCCACATAAATAAGAAGAAATCTTATAAGGCAGAAGCTTGAGTATTATAAAAAGTGGAATAGATAATGCTGCAGCTATCGGGTCATGTATATATCTATCAAATTGTTTTTTAAGTCGAAAACTTAAAGGATCAGCCATTTAGTTTTTCCTGTAAAAATGAATTAAAGACAGCTTTATCTTTCAGGTCTAATTCCATCTCTATTGGTAGAGTGTTTATCAGGTTTTTATTATCCTTGATTTTAACATAATCTTTTTCTGTGGTAATTAATTTTAGGTTTTGTTTATTAGCTTCTGATATTAATTTATCAATGTCCTCATTTTTATATTCGTAATGATCTGGAAAAGTTTTTGTAGAAGTAACATTGAACCCATTTTCTTTCAGAGTTTCATAAAATTTATTTGAATTTGCCAGTCCGCAAAATGCTAATAATTTTTTATTTTTGATTTTTGGTGATTTTATAGTTTTAACTTTAGAATTAAAGATAGTCTTATTATGGACATTGTTAAAATCAGCATCTTTATTATTATTTCCAGTTAGGACTATAGCATCAATTCTTATGAGGCCTTGATCTATTGGTTCTCTCAAGGGGCCTGAAGGAATACAGAATTCATTACCAAATTTTAAATTTTTATCAACTAACAAAAATTTAATATCTTGCTCTAATTGATAATTTTGAAGACCGTCATCCATTATAATTATATTAAAATTATTTTCATGGTTCTCAATTAATTTAGCCCCATGCGATCTATCCTTTGAGACAATAGTTGGGCCAATTTTATTCAATAATAATGCTTCATCTCCAACTTTTTTACAGTCATGTCTATCCGTTACTTCTATTGGACCTTTAAGCAGTCCTCCAAATCCTCTAGTTAAAAAAACTGGCTTGTAACCTAAATTTTTTAACAGTTTATAGGTGTAAATTGCAAATGGAGTTTTTCCTGTACCACCTACAGTAAGATTCCCAATGCAAATCACTTTTAATTTTGATTTATATTTTTTTATTAATTTTTTTTTTAATAATGAAATCACAATCCATAATAATGAAAACGGGAAAAATAGAACGCTTAGAATTTTTGAAGATAAATTTTTTTGAAACCAAAATTTTGGTGCTTCAAACATATTTAAACAACATTTTTTTCATTATTTTGATTCAATAGTCCAAGTAAATGAATACTTGCTTCGTCCGCACGTTGTTGCGCATAACCAGACGCTATTAAGCTGTTTTTTCCCATATCCTCTAGAAGTTCTTTGTTACTAATCAATTCAAAAATATTATTAAGAAATTTTTCATTCATCTTAGGTCCTTTTTCTATCTGTATTGCTCCTCCAGACCAAACAAGATCTTTTATTTGAGCGTCACATTTTTCTGAATGAGGCCCCATTATTACTGGCTTGCCAAATTGAGAAGCTTCCGAAGGACTGTGACCTCCAACTGGAACCATAGATCCTGCTACATAAACTAAATCTGCCACTTCAATTAGAGAACCCATTTCACCCATCGTATCAGACAAGTAAAACTTATCATTTTTAGATGGGTAATCTCCTTTGCTTCTACATTTTATGTCAAATCCTGCTGATTTTACTCTATTTTGTATACTCATACTTCGTCTTATATGCCGAGGTGCAATAATTATTAAAACATTATCTTGAGCATTTTTTCTTAATAAATCAGCCAGTTTAATCATTAACTCTTCTTCTCCAGGATGAGTAGATGAAGCGAGTATAACTTTCTTTTTTATTAGATTTCTTCTCAAATTTATTATGTAATTTTGGTTAATAGGTGGCTTTTCAGCAATAGACTTTAAACTAGTTAAACTTTTAACATTTTTTGCACCTAATTTCTTAAAAAGTGCTTCTTGCTTTGGATCTACTGCTAGAACATTGGTTACTTTTCCAAAAATTTTTTTTGCTAAAAAAAAGCCTAATCCAGTCCAGAAACGAGCAGATTTGTCAGACATCTGAGATGAAGCTAATACAGTCGGAATTTTAGAGTTTGCAGTTAAATAAATTAAATTAGGCCAAAAATCTGACTCTAGAAAAACTGCCATGTTTGGTTTCCAATGTCCTAAAAACTTAGATACAAAATCTGGGTGATCATAAGGGTGATATTGGTGAATTGCAGGTAAGCCTTTTTTTATTTTGTTTTTAATAAGTTTAGCTGCAGATAGTGTATTTGTAGTCAATAAAAAAAATTCTTTTTTATTCATTCCATAACCATTTTTACTCATAGAATTAGCTAGTGCTAGTGCTGCAACTGATTCACCAACGCTAGTGCCATGTAACCATACTAGAGTGCCATCTGGTCTATTATTTTTTGAAATTCCAAATCTTTCGTTAATTCTATGTATGTCTTCCTTACCTTTTTTCTGGCGCCTTTCTAAATAGCCAGGTAAAATAAATTTCACCATCCCCCAGAAAAAATTGTAAGTAGTTAGCGACATTTAATATTCCATTAATTAAAATTAATTCAGTTAACTCTATTCTTTACTAGCTTTGTTAGGCGTTTGATTTCATTTTCAAGATTTTGCCTTACGATTTCTAACTCTTCTTCATTTATTTTTTTTGTAACTTTTATTGGTTTACCAAAACTATATATACCTTTTGAGAAAGGATATGGTATCACAAAGTTATCCCATGAATTAACTAGCTTAAACTTATTAGTAGCCCAAACAAGTGGGATTATAGGCGTGTCTGTCATTTGTGCTAACTTAATTATACCCTCTTTTACTTTTTCTTTTGGACCTTTGGGTCCGTCTGGAGTAATTGCAACACTTTCACCTAATTGTATACATTTAATCATTTTTCTAAAAGCTTGCATTCCTCCTTTTTTTGAAGACCCTAATATAACATTCATACCAAGATGCTTGAATGCTATAGAAGTAACCATACCGTCAGAATGACTAGACTGTAGTGCATTAATAATTCTATTTCTTGGCAAAAGATGCGGTCCTAAAAATAATCTATTATGCCAACAACAAAAAATATATTTTTCGTCGCTGTTAAATATGTTTGATTTTTTATTCTCAACTAAATATTCCCACTTTATTGAACGTGATATTAAATTTGTTATAGAATAAAACAAAAAACCTATTAATTTCTGACCAATATTAGTTTTGCTAAAACGTTTTATAATACGCATTTATTGATCCATTTTACCCATAGATAACGTAGTTAGAATTTAAATTAAATTTACACAAAACAAAATAACTATCTATACATATAATTTATATTATAAGTTATTATTATGTTAATATTTAAGTAGATTAATATGAAAAGTATCAAATGATTACTGATGTTAATAAAGTAATAATCAAAAATTTTTGGAATGATTTTGTATCAAGATATAAATTGGACATAATTACAGCCTTCTTTTTATTGATTTTAGTTGCAGCTACGGCTTCAGTTTACCCGTATTTAATACAACTTGTCTTTGATGGATTGTTAGATAATAAAAATAATGACTGGATAATATTACCTATAATTATCGCATTTGTCGCAGTAATTAGGGGAATAGCAATGTTTTTTCAAATAAAACAAGTATCTAAAATCTCTTTATCTATTTCAGTTGACATTCAAAAAAAATTAAGCAGGCATTTAATAAATACTGACCTAATAGAGCTTAATAAATTATCCTCTGGAAACCATGTTTCTAGAATAATGAATGATGTCAATTTAATAAGAGATGGTTTTGAGCGAAGTATAAATAATTTAATTAGAGACACTCTGACAATTATAGCACTAATGTCTTATCTCATTTGGTTAGATTGGCTTCTATCAATATTGGTATTCATTATATACCCTATAGCTCTTAGACCCATTTTTAGAATTGGCAAAAAACAGAAAATTATAGCGACTTCTCTTCAAGAGCAAATGGAAACTGTTACTTCTACTTTAACAGAAATGTTGCAGGGTATAAGAATGGTTAAATCATATAATTTGGAAAATATGGAAATAAAAAGGTCTGAAGGTGTTTTAAACAACCTTTTTTCAAAAATGTTTAGCCTTGTGCTTGGAAGAGCAAAAATATTACCTATTTTAGAGATTTTAGGGGGTATTGCAGCTGCTTGTGTCATTGGTTTAGCAAGTTATAGGGTGTCTTTAGGAGAACTATCACCAGGAAGTGTAGTAGGATACGTTACTGCTTTACTAATGATTGCACAGCCTGCAAGAGCTTTGGGAACTTTTAATACTGTTCTACAAGAAGCTCTGTCAGCGCTAGGAAGAATATATTTACAATTAAATATCTCTGCTAAAATAAATAGTTTGCCCTCTGCCTCTAATATAAAAATTCTAAAAAACAAAGCTCCAAAAATTGTTTTTAAAAATGTAAGTTTTTCTTACAATAAAAAATCAAATGTTTTAGATAATATTAACTTCTTTGTAGATGCAGGATCAAAAGTCGCGTTAGTAGGACAGAGTGGTGCTGGAAAATCTTCAATAATTAATCTTATCTCAAGGTTTTACGATCCAGTGTTTGGAGAAATTTTTATCAACAAACAAAATATCAAAGATGTAAACATAAATTCGCTTAGAAATAATATTGCACTAGTAAGCCAGGATACTATTATATATAATAAGAGCTTTAAGGAGAATATAAAATTTGGAAATTTAAAAGCTACTGATAAAAAAATTAAAGAAGCTGCCAAAAATGCTGGAATTCATGATTTTATTAGTAACTCATTAAATGGTTATGAAACTATTGTCGGGGAAGGTGGCAATAATTTGTCTGGAGGCCAGAAACAGCGTATATCCATTGCAAGAGCAATACTTAAAGATGCACCAATACTACTGCTGGATGAAGCAACAAGTTCTCTTGACGCTGATACAGAAAATGAGATCAATAAGTCTTTAGAAAAATTAACAAAAAATAAAACTACTATTACTGTTGCGCATAAATTATCAAATATTGTGAGTTCTGATCAGATAATTTTATTTAACAAAGGTAAAGTAGTTGACATTGGTAAACATGAAGAATTGATAAACAAATCGAAATTATACAAAAAATTATATTATACTGGGAATAAGGTTTAAAAATTACTCTCTTCGTAAAAGATCGTCTAAAAATCTATTTAACCACCAAACTGATCTAAAACTACTCTCTAATTTTTCAGGATTATATTTATTTTTAACCCAATCCATAAATTTAAATTTATTTTTTTTATATTCAATTGAATAACTTTCAACGAATGCATCTAAAACACCAGGTTTCGCCCATTTAACGTGCAAGTATTTCCATGAAAGTTGTTTTTTAGCAATATCAGGATGCTGCTTTTTATAAATAAGCATATACAATGCACACATTATACCTGCTCTATCTGCACCTGATTTACAATGAATTAAAGCTGGATATTTAATGCTATTAAACAATTTTTCAGCCTTGAAAATCATTTCTTTTTCAGGGGCAGCTCGTGACCTTGCCCTAAAATCGATTAACTTAATGTTATATTTACCACAAGCTTCATTTTCCAATAACCAACCACCATCTTTTCTAACGCCCCTCAGATTCACAATGGTTTTAATACCAAGTTTTCTATAATCCCTAATTCTTGACGGAGTAGGCATATTGCTTCTATATAAGTTTTCATCAATTTTATGAAAATTATTATAGCAAAATCTTAAAAATCCATGATCTTTGATAATCATGTCAAACCAAGCTAAAAATCTATTAAACTTAAATTGTTTAACTCTTACTTTCAATTAATTAGTTTCCTGCAATAGTCATTCCTTCAATAAGTAAAGTTGGGCAATTTATAGAATGTGAATAATCAATATCATTAGCAGGTTGAAGTGTCATGAACATTTCTTTTAAATTGCCTGCAATAGTAGCTTCAGTTATTGGGTCAGAAAATTCACCATTTTTTATCCAAAAGCCACTCGCACCTCTACTATAATCACCTGTAACCATTGATACACTGCTACCAATCATGTCAGTTACGTAAAATCCTTCACTTACATTTGATATTAATTTTTCTGGAGTAACTTCGCCTGGCATCAAAATTAGATTTGAAATACCTGGAGCAGGAGGTCCACTAATACCTCGTTTTGCATTTCCTGTTGGTGACATATTTAATTGTTTTGCTGAAGATAAATCTAATAGCCATTGTTGAAGAACACCTTCATTTATTAATAAATTTTTTGAAGACCCTAGACCTTCCCCGTCAAATAATCTTGAAGCCAAACCTCTTTTAAGAAATGGATCATCAACTAGACTAATAGATTTATTTGCTATCTGTTGGTTTAACATATCTTTTAAAAAGCTTGTTTTTCGTGCTATAGACGAGCCATTGATTGCAGAGGCAAAATGACTTGCCATAGACCTTGACACTCTAGGGTCAAATACAACTGGGTATTTACCTGTCACAGGTTTTTTGGCTCCAATTCTTGCCAATGTTTTTTTTGCAGCTTCAAGACCAATTTTTTTTGAATTTGTAAGATCCTCTCCAAAGACTTTTGAAGAGTAATCATAATCTCTTTCCATTTTTCCATCTTTTTCAGCAATTACAACAACTGAAACGCTGTGATTAGATTTTTTTGAATTTCCAAAAAAACCATTGGATGTCATTAAAAGTGTCTCTCCTTCACCCCAAGAGGCGTCAGCTCCATCACTATTGGTTATGCCTTTGACACCTAAAGCTGCGTCTTCAACTTCAGAAGCTCTATCTCTTATAATATCTATGCTGGGCTCAACTTCATCATAGCTATCAATAATAGCTTTATTATTTAATGGGAACTCATGAAGCATTTCTTTATCAGCAATAAAACTGAATTCGTCTTGAGGAGCAATTTTAGCCATTTCAACAGCTCTTTTTGCAACATCTTTAATAGCATTCTCAGAGTTTTCATTTGTTGAAACTGAGGCAATTTTATTATCAACAAATACTCGTAAGCCAGTGTCAAAATCTTCATATCTTTCTATATTTTCGTCTTTACCCAATCTTCTTGTAAGTGAAACACCTCTACTTCTTGATAAAACGCAATCGGCTGCCGTTGCTCCATTTGAGATGGCTGTTTCTATTAAAAGGTTCATTATATCTTTGTCATTAAGTTTTTGTGCACACATTCAAAATAAGTCCTATAAAAAATAAAAAATTACAAAAAAATTATTCTTGAGTTATTAATATACTGTTCGAGTTGTTGCAATATTTATAAGTATTAAAAAAGGTTAAAATGAAAAAGAATGTTTTTATAGACGGTGAAATTGGAACTACTGGCTTGCAAGTTCATGAAAAATTAACAAAACACCCTAATGTTAATATTTTATCAGTCAATCAAGATAAAAGAAAAGACCTAGATTATAAAAAAGAAATGTTCAAAGCATCAGATGTATCTTTTTTATGTTTGCCGGATGATGGTGCAATTGAAGCTGTTCAAATAGCTAATCGACTAGGAAATAAATCTCCAATAATAATTGATGCTTCAACCGCTCATAGGACAAATCCTGATTGGGCATACGGTCTTCCAGAATTAGGCTTAGGATTTAGAAAAAAGTTATTACACTCTAAACGTATTGCTGCTCCTGGATGTTATTCTACTGGTGCAAATGTGATCTTAAAGCCACTTTTAGAAAATAACTTCATAAGTCATAAAAATCCAATAGTTATTAATGCTGTAAGTGGCTATTCCGGTGGAGGAAAGGCATTGATAAATTACTTTAAAGAAAAAGATCATGAGCCTTTTTTTAATTATGGATTAAAATTAAATCATAAGCATTTACCTGAAATTATGTATCATAATAATTTAGAGTTAACGCCAATTTTTAGCCCATCTGTTGGAGATTTTATTCAAGGTATGATTGTATCAATACCAATACATTTTCATTGGTTTAAAAAGAAAATTAATACCGAAATAGTTCGGTCCTGTATGGAGGATTATTATTCAGGTGCATATTTTATAAAGGTTTTGAAAAAGGATGAAGGAATTAGCCCACAAGGTTATTTTAGGCCAGATAATTTAGTTGGCACCAATAATTTAGAAATAAGTGTTTTTGGAAATGATGATAATAATCAACTAATAATATCATCAAGGTTAGACAATCTAGGCAAAGGAGCCTCTGGCGCTGCTATTCAATGCATGAATATAGCTCTTGGATTTGATGAAACTTTAGGTTTATAAATCTCTAGGTGATTTTATAAGATGGGAAAAAATAACCTAAATGAAAATGATGAATTATTTCCTAATCTATCTTTTTACAATAGAGCTGTAAGTTATCCATATTTTGCCCCCAATTATTCTTTTTCTTTTTATAAGGGTCAATTTGTGAGAGGAATATGTTTTGATTTAGATAAAAGAACACCCATCTTGTCTGTCGGATCAAATAGGTCACCTTATCAATTAAAAAGAAAGTTTTCTATGATTCAAGATATATGCGTTACTCCAGCAACATTATATGACTCTGACATAGTATATGCAGCGTCTGTATCAGCTTATGGATCAATGCCTGCTACACAATGGCCTTGTGAAGGAGCAAAAGTTGATCTTAACGTATTATGGCTCAATGAAAGTCAATTAAATATAATGCACTTAAGTGAGGCCTTGGGAGTTGCTTATAATTTTGTAAAATTGAAATTAGGAACTGTAAAAATAAAAGAATTTGAATGGCAAAAAGAAATATATGGATATGTGTCAATACCAGGTGCTTTTTCTTTTAATGAAGATAAACCCAAAAGATTATCGGCGTTAAAAGCACAAAACACTAATTTAAAAGGTATCTATGAAAGTGAGGCACTTACTTATCTCAAAAATTTTTTAGATGTTAAAGATAAAAATTTTTCACAGTGGCTAGATGATGTGATAAACGACAGGATTTATAGGCTTGAAATTCATAAGATACTTAAATCTAAAGCTATAAAACCTCAAAATCCTAATTGGGACGTACTTGAAACAAATTTAAAAGGTGAATTAATTATTTAATCATATATAAAAGGACTACTTTATACATTTTTTATATTAAAATTATTATTAATAATATGCTTAGAGCTAAATAGTTAAGCATTCTTTATTTCAAAATGTTATAAACGAATTAGTTACTTTTTTGATATTTAAATACGTAAACCAATTAAAATTAAGAAATATATGCTGCTTATCAGCACGATTTCCGTAAAATAGAGCCTTTTTTAAATTATAGTGATAATTGTTATCAAGAATTAAATCTATTAAAATCAATATGTTAGCAAATAAGGTGGAAAAAAAACATATTTTATTAACTTTTATTTGTTGCCTAACTTTAATTTCCAATTTATTGTTTTGCTAATTATGCTAAATTTGCATAGAATCTAGCAGTTGCTAGAAATTAAACATGACAAGTATAAGGGGAGTTTATAAATGTCTTTTTTAAAATATTTAATACCGGCTACATTATTAGCTGGACTTCCAACACTTGCTTATGCAGGATCTCACGCGAGTGGAAACCTGGATCCAAGCGATTTTGTTGGTATAAGTTTTTGGATAATATCTATTGCCATGGTTGCAGCAACTGTTTTTTTCTTAATGGAATCATTGAGAGTTAAAGGCAAGTGGAGAACATCTCTAGTTGTTGGTTCTCTCGTTACCTTAGTTGCGGCTGTTCACTATTTTTACATGAGAGATGTGTGGGTATCCACAGGTGCATCACCTACTGTATTTAGATATGTAGACTGGATTATTACAGTTCCATTACAAATGATTGAATTTTACCTAATTCTAGCTGCTTGTACTGCTATTGCCGGTGGAGTATTTTGGAGATTATTTGTTGGATCATTAGTGATGTTAATCGGTGGATATCTTGGTGAAGCAGGTTTCATTAACGCAACATTAGGTTTTGTAATTGGTATGGCTGGTTGGATATTCATTCTTTATGAAATCTTTGCTGGTGAAGCAAGCAAAGTTAATGCTGCTGAAGCTCCAGATTCTGTTAAAACAGCTTACAACACCATGAAATGGATTGTGACTATTGGATGGGCTATCTATCCTATAGGTTATTTCATGGGATATATGGCTGGTGGTGTAGACGATAACAGCTTAAATATTGTCTATAACTTAGCGGATGTAGTTAACAAAATCGCTTTCTGTTTAGCTATATGGGCTGCTGCTACTGCAGAATCAGACGCATAAAATCAAATTTATAATAACTTAAAGCCTGTAGGTAAAACTACAGGCTTTTTTTTTAATATATTTAAATTCATAAGATAGAAATTATTAGGAATAATGGACGGATCAGTAAAAGTACAAAAGAAAATTAAAAGTATTGTAATTGGTGGTGGTTTTGGTGGTATTGCTGCTGCTCTTAGATTAAGGGCGCTAGGTCACCAAGTTACATTAATAGAAAAATTAGGTTGTCTAGGAGGTAGGGCACAAGTTTTTAAGAAAAATGGTTTCAAACATGATGCAGGACCGACAGTAATAACCGCTCCTTTCTTGTTCGACGAACTTTTTGAGTTATTTGGTGAAAACAGAAAGGATTATGTTGAATTTAAACCATTAGATCCATGGTATAGATTTCATTTTCATGATGGTCAAACTTTTGATTATTCTCAAACGATTGAAAAAACAAAAAAAGAAATGAAAAAATTTTCAGTTGAAGATGCTAATAATTATGAAGGTTTGTTAAACGCGTCAAAATCAATTTTTGACGTTGGCTTTACAAAGCTTGCAGACAAGCCATTCAATTCATTCTCTTTTATGATGAAACAAATTCCTTCTCTTCTCAAATTAAAGAGTTATTTAACTGTCTCCCAATTAGTAAACAAATATATCAAAAATTCAAATCTGAGAGCGGCATTTTCAATTCATCCATTATTAGTGGGAGGGAACCCATTTTCAACTACTTCTATATACGCCTTGATACATTTTTTAGAAAGAAATTGGGGTGTGTATTTCAGTATGGGTGGAACTGGAAAACTAGTTGAAGAATTAACAAAACTACTTAAGCGATCTGGTGTCGAAGTGAAGTATAATACAGATATTAAAACTGCATATCAGAAGAATGGTAAAATTGAAAAATTGGAGAGTATGGTTGGAGAAGTTTTTCTTCCAGATAATATCGTTTTTAACGGAGATCCACCAACTTTTTACAAAGAAATCTTGAAATCTAATAGTTTATTCGAAAAAAGAAAAAAATTCTTACCTGAGAAGTTGACTACTTATTCCATGGGAATGTTTGTTTTGTTTTTTGGAACAAAAAAACAGTATCCCAAAATAGCTCATCACACTATTTGGTTGGGAAAAAGATTTAAAGGCTTATTAAAAGATATTTTTGATAATAAAATTTTAAGCGAAGATTTTTCGCTTTATATCCATAGACCTACTGCAACAGATCAAAGCTTTGCTCCTAAGGGGTGTGATAGTTTTTATGTTTTATGTCCAGTTCCAAATTTATTAGGCAATGTTGACTGGAGTGTTGAAGGTAGTAAGTTACAAGCTAGAATTGTTAAAGCCCTTGAACTTACCATTTTACCTGATTTACAAAAAAACATATCAGATGATTTTTTCATGACACCTGTTGACTTTAAAAATAACTATCGATCTACTCATGGGGCTGGTTTTTCAATTGCACCAAATTTTTCTCAGTCAGCGTGGTTTAGGTACCACAATAAAGACCCTCATATTAATAATTTATACTTTGCTGCTGCTGGAGCACATCCTGGAGCAGGTGTCCCAGGTGTTTTATCATCAGCAAAAATTGTAGAGAGTCTAATAAAATAAAAGAGTGCATTAATGGACAACCATATCGATAATGCTAAATTAACACTCAAAAGAAATGGTAAGAGTTTTTATTGGGCAGGTAAATTTTTATCAGAAGAATATATTAACAGAGCCGCTGAACTATATAGTTTTTGTAGAGCTTTAGATGATATTGCAGATAGCGGTGATCCTTCGTCGCTAAAATGTCTTAAAGGTATAAAGTTTAATCTTAATAATAATTTATATTCAGATATAGAAAATTCTTACTCAATTAAATATCCAAAATTCTTTAATTCTTCTTCCAATAAAGCAGCAGTCGATTTAATTGATGGTCTGATTTTAGATCAAAATAGCATTTTATTTAGAGATGAGTCCGAACTAATAAGATATTCATATCATGTTGCAGGGACAGTTGGATTAATGATGTGTGACGCTTTAAAATGTGAAAATAAAAATGCTAAACTATTTGCTATTGATCTTGGAATTGCTATGCAAATGACAAATATAGCAAGAGATGTCTTAGAGGATGCCAAAATGGGAAGGCGATATATACCTGCTAGCTGGATTAATAATATTTCTCCAGAAGATATTGTTTTAGCAGTTAAAAAAAATGACTCAAAAAAATATGACATAATCTCTAACGGTATAAAGAGATTATTAACATTAGCTGATAAATATTACATGAGTGGTGCAATGGGTTTTAGATACTTACCCTTTAAAACAAGGGTCGCAATTTCAGTTGCTTCTGGTGTTTACAGACAAATAGGTGTCCAGTTAAAGAGTAATGGCTATAATTGGTATAGTGGTCGACACGTAACTTCTATTTTGACAAAAGCGAGGATAACAATAATTAAAATTATAGAAGAAATATTCAGAAGAAAAGTTGTAACACAACACCAATTCGAACTTCATAAATTTTTAAAAGAGCTTTTTTAGGTTGGAAAATAAAAAAATTAATATTATTGGAGGTGGATGTGCAGCTTTGTCACTAGCCAGATTGAGTGCTCATTTGCCAGATTATAGTTTCAATATTTATTCAGGAGATAGTTCTAACGTATATGACGATCATTATTGGGGATTTTGGAAGACTAATGTGAATGTTGATGCCTATAACAATGCCAATCATACTTGGACAAAATGGGCGATTAACACAAATGTTTCTAGCCAAGTTCTTTCTTCTATAAATCACCCTTACTGTGTAATCAAAAGACATAAATGGTTAAATTTTTGTAAAAGTGAATTTAAAACTTCAAAAGTAAAAATATTCAATGAAAATATATTTGAAAGAAATGGTGATTTGTTTTCAAATAATAAGAAAATTCGAGGTAATATAATTTTTGATACTAGACCTCCTAAAACCTTATCAAATATTTTATTACAACATTTTGAAGGGTTTGTAGTCACTTCAAAGAAAGACATTTTTGACCCAGAAACAGTTATTTTGATGGATTTTAGATGTGATCAATCTAAAGGTATCCATTTTATCTACTTATTACCGTTTAGTACAAAACAAGCTTTAGTTGAGTCGACAATTTTTTCAAAAAATATTGAAACTAAAGAGTTTTATTCAAGTGAGATTTCAAAATATCTTAAAAAATACTTTAATTTGACGGAATTTCGTAAAAGTAACTTCGAAAAGGGTGTTATACCAATGCACTATATTTCTTTAAATTCACAGGGAAGATATAATATCGGTACAAGAGGAGGTGCTGTAAGGCCATCATCTGGATATGCTTTTACTTTTATCCAAAAGCAAGTAACTCAAATTATAAAGCAATTAGTCAAAAGAAAGAAAATTAATACTAAAATTCATAAAAACGTTGATTTATTTTTAGATAAAATTCTAATAGACGTGTTAAATAAATTTCCTGAAATTGCTCCAAAACTATTTTTAAATTTAGCTAAAAGTATCAATGGAGACGAAATGGCAAAATTTATGTCTGGAAAATACTCTTTTGCTACGGTCTTTAAGATTATTCTTTCTATGCCGAAGATACCCTTTATCAAATCTTTTTTTTCTGTTGTACTAAATAATGATTAACTTTTCACTAAATTGGTGGGATTATATTGCATTATTTTCAATAATCTTTATTGGCATTCCCCATGGAGCTCTGGATGGTGCGATTTCCATTACACTGGGTTATACCAAAAAGGTTAGATTACAATTATACTTTATCTTAACCTATATATTTGTTTCATGTTTTGTAATAATGCTTTGGTATTTTTTACCTGTAATTACTTTAATTTCATTTCTATTTACAAGTATTTTTCATTTTGGTTGTGGAGATTTAGATTGGAAAAGAAGTAGATTCTACTTCATTGGTGGGTATGTTCATGGGGGATTAATTATTTTAGGTATCATATTTCTTAACAAGATTGAGGTAAACCGTTTTTTTGAAATATTGTCAGGAGATCAACTATATTTATTGTGGACAAGTCTATATCTAGGAATATTTTTATGGATTATTGCGATAACGTATATTTGTTTAAACTATAATAAAATTAATATTTCAAGCCATTACATTAAGATTGCATTATCTATTTCGTTAGTACTGTTGGTACTTCCACCTTTGCCTGCTTTCGCAATTTATTTTTGTTTAATACATAGTTTTCATCATATAAGAAGAATTATACCAATATTATTGGATTTTATGGAAAGAAAAAAAGCTATATTCCTCATGATATTTTTTTCTGTTTTTAGTTGGATTGGGTGTGGAATAGCTTTTTATTATTTGTCGAATTTAAACACCTATCCGGACACAATATTAAAAGTGACTTTCGTTGGGCTTGCAGCGTTAACCTTTCCACACATGATTTTAGTGGATGGTATTTTTAGATCAAAATTTAAAATTTAATAATAATATTCAGAAAGTAAAATGGGAACTTAATGCGGAAGCTGTTAATATTAACCCTGGCGTTACATTTGATTTAAATATTTTTAACGGATTATTTTTTTCTAAATCTTTCAATTTAACAACTTGACTTACGTAATGAAATCCACATAGAAAAACTCCAATGAACCAGATATAATTTGCATTCAGTAAATAACCACTAAACAATAACAGCAAAAACGTAATAAAATACGAGCTACCAACAAAAACACTTAAAAATTTTTGTGCTGACACAGCTGAATTTTTAATATCTAAAACTTCATCTTCATTTTTGTCCTGACAACCATAAATTGTATCATAACCAATAATCCAGAAAACCGTAGCAATGTACATCATTAATATACCAAAATTCCATTCTTCATTAGCAGAAGACCATGCGGTTGGGACAGCCCAGCTAAATGTTAGCCCTAAAAAAATTTGAGGCCATTTTGTAAATCTTTTTGCCAAAGGATATATTATAACTAATGGTATTGCAGCAATTGCTACAAACCATGTGTAAACATTAAGCTGGTATAAGCAAAAAAAACCAATCAACAACATTAATATTAAAAAATACAAAGCTTTAAGGTTTGAAATTTCTCCATTAGCAAGTGGTCTATTCTTAGTTCTTGAGATTTTTTTATCAATATCTTTGTCCCACAGATCATTAATTGTACATCCAGCAGCTCTCATAACAATTGAACCTATAAAAAATATGAACATAAGTTTAATACAAGTAATTAAATCCAAACTTGTCAAAGGAAGCACCCACCATCCAGGCAATAGAAGAAGCCAAAAACCAATAGGCCTGTCAAATCTCCCTAGTCTTATCCATTTTAAGGAGCTTTTTGGAAAAACAGACCACCAACCATTTTCCAAAATATCTGAATTATTTAGTTTTGGCATATTCATGAATAATGGAATATCATCATACTTTAAGGTAATCAATCTACTATGAAATTAATTTTTTAAGAGTATGGTTTTATGAAATGATAGATATATCGTATCATGCTAAAATTAGGTTGTATGTTCCTAATAAATTGATGTTAACAAAAAAAATAGAATTAAACAAAAAACAATCTCATTACTTAATGAACGTAATGAGAAAAAAAATACATGGAACTTTCTTGATTTTTAATCACAATAATGGTGAATTTTTAGCAAAAATACAATCTAATAATAAAAAATTAATAACAGTTGAAGTGATAAAAAAAATTAGAGATCGAGAAGAACAAACTGACTTGTGGGTTCTGTTTGCTCTTGTAAAGAAAACACCTTCAGAATATATAATCCAAAAGGCGACTGAATTAGGAGCTTCAAAAATTGTGCCTTTAATTACTGAACGAACGGTAACTAAAAGTCTAAACTTAAAAAGATTTCAAGATATTGCTATTGAGGCGTCAGAACAATGTGAAAGAATTACTATACCTGAAATCTTACCCCTTCAAAAGCTCTATGATGTTATTGATAATTGGGTAGAAAAAAGAACCATTTATTATGGTGACGAAACCATGAGAAATGACAAGCATTCTTTAAACAATTTTAATAAATCAACTAATGCATCTTGTGGCGCTGTTTTAGTTGGCCCGGAAGGTGGATTCACAACAAAAGAAATCAGTTATTTAAAACAAAAAAAGTTTGTGATCCCGATTAATTTTGGTCCAAGAATTTTAAAATCTGATACAGCGGTGGTTACTGCTTTAGTATTGTGGCACACTTTAAATGGAGATATGAAAAACTCTTTTTATTAATTGATCAAAGTTACAATTGTAGTTGGTGAAAAATTATATTGTATTTTAAATTTATATTTTTTAATAATTACGCTAATCAAAAATGAGGCCATAATGCTGAGAATACAAAAACAAGATCTTCTTAAATGGTTCGCAGCTGGTGCCAAACCCAGAGAAAACTGGAAAAT
The DNA here is from genome assembly GCA_902517275.1 of uncultured SAR116 cluster alpha proteobacterium. Classification (GTDB taxonomy): domain Bacteria; phylum Pseudomonadota; class Alphaproteobacteria; order Puniceispirillales; family Marisalimonadaceae; genus Marisalimonas. The sequence goes on along the minus strand of CABYBQ010000003.1, from coordinate 19,445 downwards.
TGGAACAGAACACGAAAAGTTCGTTTTTCATATAGATAACTTAGAAAGAGTTGGATACTTCGGTAAATCAGGTATTAGTGATTTGTTAAATAAGCTTGCCAGAGAAAATAATTGGGAGAAAATATCAGAAAATAATAACACAATAGCCTTAAAAGATGAAACTGGTGCATCTATCTCACTAGAGCCTGGAGGTCAGTTAGAATTATCTGGAACACCATTAGATAATTTACATCAAACATGTAAGGAAACTGGCAAACACCTTAAAATGATGAAAGAGGCTATGAAAGAGCTTGGTTTGTCAATGATTGGTCTAGGTTATGATCCTAAGTGGTCGCGTTCAGATCAAAAGTGGATGCCAAAGGGTCGTTATGAAATTATGAAGAATTATATGCCTAAGGTTGGTCAATTAGGATTAGATATGATGCTTCGAACGTGTACTATACAAGTCAACCTTGACTATTTAAACGAAAAAGATATGGTTCAAAAATTCCAAATATCTCTTGCTCTGCAATCAGTTGCAACGGCTCTTTTTGCTAATTCTCCTTTTATTGAAGGCAAAGAAAGTGGATATTTATCATCAAGAGCGATTGTTTGGACGGATACAGACCCTGATAGAACAGGTGTTCCAAAAATTGTTTTTGATCCTAATTTTGGCTATGAGTCTTGGTTAAATTATATTCTGAATGTTCCGATGTATTTTATATATAGAGATGGGAAATATATAGATGTGTCAGGTAAATCTTTTTTAGATTTTATGGATGGAAATTTAGATGGTTTTAAAGGTGAATATCCTACAATGAAAGATTGGGAAGATCACATAACAATTGCTTTCCCAGAAGTAAGACTAAAGCAATATTTAGAGATGAGGGGCGCTGATGGTGGTCCTTGGAACATAATATGTGCCTTACCAGCGCTATGGGTAGGATTACTTTATGACAGCGAATCTCAATCTGAAGCTTATAATCTTGCAAAACCTCTTATGAATACAAACTTACTTGAAGAAGGTAGAATTTCTGCAGCTAAATTTGGTCTAGGAGGCAAGCTTGGAAATAAATCAATTCAAGATATTGCTCTAGAAATGTTAACAATATCCAGTTCAGGCCTTGCAAGACGTAATCAATTAGATAATAGGGGCATGGATGAAAGGCAGTTTTTAGATCCTTTATTTGATATTGTTAAAAACAAACAAACTGGAGCAGAAAAATTACTCCAAAAATATAATAATTCTTGGAATGGGGATATTAATAAAATATTTACTGACAACGCATTCTAAATAAATATTTAGTTTGTATCAGTACCTCCAATTGTAATACCTCCCATCAATAAAGTGGGTTGCCCAACTCCTACAGGTACACCTTGGCCATCTTTACCACAGGTGCCTATACCATCATCTAATGCCAAATCATTACCAACTAGTGATATTTTTGACATTGCATCAGGACCGTTACCTATTAAAGTTGCGCCTTTAAGTGGTTGTTTAATTTTACCATTTTCAACTAAATAGGCTTCAGATGCAGAAAAAACAAACTTACCATTAGTAATATCGACTTGTCCTCCAGCAAAGTTAACAGCATATATACCTTTCTTTAAAGAGCTAATAATTTCTTTAGGATCAACATTCCCGTTATCCATATAAGTATTAGTCATTCTCGGCATAGGATAATGTGAATAAGATTGTCTCCTGCCATTACCGGTAGGATCCATTTTCATTAATCGAGCATTTTGTCTATCTTGCATATAATTTTTTAGAATACCGTTTTCAATTAAAATATTTTTTGATGATTTTGTGCCTTCATCATCAATTGTAATGGATCCTCTTTTATTTTCTATTGTTCCATCATCAATAACTGTTACACCATCAGCAGTGACCTTTTCACCAATTTTACCAGAAAAAATTGATGTACCTTTTCTATTGAAATCACCTTCTAACCCATGTCCAACTGCTTCATGAAGCATTACACCTGGCCAACCAGGACCTAATATTACAGGCATTTCACCTGCAGGTGTTGGAATTGATTCAAGGTTAGTGTTGGCAATTCTTAGTGCCTCTTTAACTTGCCCTTTCCATCTATCGGAATTAATCCATTCTTCATATTTCCCTCTCCCACCACAGCCTGAACTACCAGTTTCTCGTCTACCCTTTTTTTCAACTACGAGTGACACATTTAACCTTACCAAAGGTCTAATGTCTGCAGCTCTCTCTCCGTCAGCTCTAAGTATTTGAATAGCTTGATGAGATGCTGAGACTGAAGCTGAAACTTGAACAACATTAGTATCTAAAGATCTTGCATATGCATCTATTTCTTCTAGAAGATTTGTTTTTATTTGAAATGATGTTCCTTCAATAGGATTTAGAGATGTATATAAAGGTTTATTTATACCGTGAGACGGTGCAGGAGACATTACACCTGAGTAATTTTTTGATACAGATTTAACAGTCTCAGAAGCTCTTTTTAAAGAAGACTCTGAAATTTCACCTGAATGAGCAAATCCTCTAGCTTCTCCAGCTATAGCTCTTAATCCAAAACCTTTTGTACTATCATAGGAAATGTTTTTCATACGACCATCATCAAAAGAAAATGATTCTGATTTCGTAGACTCTAGATATAATTCTCCATCATCTGAGCTTTCAAGTGTATCCGATAGCAAGGACTGAACTTTGGTTAAATCAAAATCGTTATCATGGTAAAAAATTTTATCAGTAATTTCTAATGGTGACTTTTCATTCATTTTATAAATCTCGTTCAATTTAAATTATGTTTAAAATGGCAATTTTAAACCTTTTGCGCAAGGATTAACAATAAATAAAGTAATATTTTTTATTATAAGAACATTTTTCTTGAATAATTAATTTTTTTTGCTTTTAGATCTAGTATTTTGGTTAAAAAAGTTTTAAATAATTAAATAATTAACAATAGATATATTCTAATCCATAACTATAATTCTTTCTAAAATAGGAATTGTTCAAGCTGAAGTTGAGGAGCAAACAAGATGACTATTAATTTCCAAACTGTACATAATGGTTGGAAAAAAAAACTGGACGTAATTTTTTGTGGATGTTTAACCATTTTTTCTTTTTTACAACCAGCTTCTGCATCAGAACCAAAACCTTGGCAAATGGACTTACAAGAACCGGCAGGTATAATAGCCACAAAAGCTACTGAACTTCATAATTTTCTTTTGATAGTTATAACTTTGATTTCTGTCTTTGTCCTTGGATTATTAGTTTATGTATGCATCAAATTTAGAGAAAAACCCGACGTAAAACCATCAAAAACATCCCATAACACTTTAATAGAAATAGTTTGGACCGTAGTACCGGTTTTAATACTTGTAGTTATAGCAGTTCCGTCATTCAAACTCCTTTATTTAACTGAAGCTGATAAACCTGTAGATATGGTTGTAAAAGTTTCAGGCGCTCAATGGTATTGGAATTATGAATATCCGGATGAAGAAATTTCCTTTGATTCTTACATAGTAGCGGAAGAAGATTTGAAAGGTGATCAAAAACGTATGTTGGATGTTGATAATCCTCTGGTAGTACCTGAAGGTACTAGAATTAAATTTCTTATTACTGGCAACGACGTTATGCACTCATTTTTTGTTCCTTCATTGGCACTTCAAGTTTATTCTATTGCTGGACGCATAAACGAAATTTGGACCGAAGTGCCGCTCGGAAAGAAAAAATATTATGGACAGTGCAATCAAATTTGTGGAGTAAATCATGCTTACATGCCGATAGTTATACAAGCTTTACCTAAAGATGAATATGAAACTTGGTTAAAAGAAGCAAAAGTAAAATTTGCTTATATTGCTAATAAAAACACTAAGAAAATTGCACTATTAGATCAAAAAAAAGTTAAGGAGATTAAATAATGTCATCATTGTCTCAAAGCTCAAATGTTGCATCTTCACATGAACACCATGGAGCCCCCACAGGTTTTGTAAAAAGATGGCTCTATTCAACTAATCATAAAGATATTGGGACCATGTATATAATATTTGCGATTGTTGCTGCTTTTATAGGGGGAGCAATGTCAATATATATGAGAATGGAACTTATGAACCCTGGAGTGCAATATATGGCAGATGGTCATATGTGGAATGTATTCACAACTGCTCATGGGTTGATCATGGTATTTTTTGTTGTTATGCCTGGCTTAATAGGTGGGTTTGGAAATTGGTTTGTCCCTATCATGATTGGTGCTCCAGATATGGCTTTCCCAAGAATGAATAATATTTCCTTTTGGCTATTACCTCCTAGTTTTGTTTTACTACTCTTATCAGCCGTAGTCGATGGAGGTGTTGGTGTTGGTTGGACTATTTATCCTCCTCTTTCAAGTTCAGCAGGATCACCTGGAATGGGGATGGATTTAGCTATTTTTTCACTCCATCTTGCTGGTGCTTCATCAATATTAGGTGCTGCTAATTTTATTACGACAATATTTAACATGAGGGCTCCAGGAATGACATTGCACAAAATGCCCTTATTCGTTTGGTCTATGTTAGTTACAGTTTTTCTATTATTGCTAGCTATACCAGTATTAGCAGGTGCAATTACCATGTTACTAACAGATAGAAATTTTGGGACTAGTTTTTTTATTCCAGAAGGTGGTGGTGACCCAATTTTATTTTTACATTTATTTTGGTTTTTTGGTCATCCTGAAGTCTATATTATGATTTTGCCTGCTTTTGGCATTGTAAGCCAAATTATATCAACCTTTTCTAGGAAACCTGTATTTGGTTATTTAGGTATGGCCTATGCAATGGTTTCTATTGGTGTTATTGGTTTTGTAGTTTGGGCTCACCATATGTATACTGTTGGGCTTTCGGTAGACACAAGGGCTTATTTTACCGCAGCTACGATGGTTATAGCAGTTCCTACTGGTATAAAAATATTTTCATGGATTGCTACAATGTGGGGCGGGTCTATTGTCTTTAGAATTCCTATGTATTGGGCAATTGGTTTTATTTTTCTATTTACTGTTGGCGGTGTTACCGGTGTTGTTTTAGCTAATGCAGGTTTAGATGTTGTACTTCATAATACTTACTATGTGATTGCACACTTCCACTACGTATTATCATTGGGTGCAGTTTATGGTCTTTTTGCAGCTTTTTACTATTGGTTTGCTAAAATGACAGGCTATGAATACAGCGAAGGTCTAGCGAAACTTCATTTCTGGGTTACCTTTATAGGAGTTAATTTAACTTTTTTTCCTATGCATTTTTTAGGTCTCGCTGGAATGCCTAGACGTTATGTTGATTATCCGGACGCATTTGCTGGCTGGAATATGGTTGCGTCTATAGGTTCTTATATTGGGGCTTTGGGAGCTATTATTTTTTTAGTTGTTATCATTGAAGCCTTTGTTAAAAAACGTAAAGCTGATAAGAATCCATGGGGCTCTTCTGACAACACATTAGAGTGGACTGTACCCTCACCACCAGCATTTCATACCTTTTCTGAGATACCTAGGGTAAAATAAGTATGATTAGTGTGTAATTATGTCTGTTGTAACTGTAAATACTAGTGGAATAGACGAAAACTTAAATAAATCGAGCTCACCATTTGATTATTTTAGGCTAATGAAGCCTAGAGTTATGTCATTAGTAGTATTTACAGCCTTTGTTGGTTACTTCACGGCAGAACCAGTTGAAAGTTATAACTCACACCCTTTATTAGCATTGATTGGAATATTTGCGATTGCACTTGGAGCTGGAGCTTCTGGGGCACTCAATCAGTGGTACGAGAGTGATATTGATCAGTTAATGATAAGAACTAGGGATAGGCCAATTCCAAAAGGAAAAATTCAGCCTGCTGATGCTCTTTCATTTGGTGTAATAACATCATTATTATCTATCATTATCTTAGGCTTGTCAGTCAACTGGCTTGCTGCAAGTTTGTTAGCGTTTACAATTTTATTTTACGCAGTTGTTTATACAATTTGGTTAAAAAGATACACTGTTCAAAATATTGTAATTGGTGGTGCTGCTGGCGCTTTCCCACCTGTAATTGGACAAGTTTGTGCAACAGGTAATATAGGTATAGAATCATTAATTTTGTTTTTGATAATTTTTTTATGGACCCCCCCACATTTTTGGGCTTTGGCTTTAATCAAGAAAGACGATTACGCAGCAGCTAATATTCCAATGCTTCCGATTGTTGCTGGTGAAAAAATAACTAGAAAAAACATATTAATTTATTCTTTCTTGTTAGTACCATGTTCACTTTTACCGTGGATATTTGACTATTCTGGTAATTTATACCTGTTCATAGCTACGATATCCGGTTTAGAATTTTTAAGAAGATCCTTTTTAATTATAAAAAAGGTGGAAGGTTCCGAGAAAAGTCTATTTATATACTCAATTTTTTATCTAAGCATCGTTTTTGCGGGTATTTGCATAGATAAGATAATTTAACTTAAAGGATAAATTTTGAATACCAATAAAGATGACGAAAATATCAAAACATTTTATGAAAATAGAAAATCGAAAAATTTTGCAGTTTTGGGTATAATTATTAGTATGGTAGTTCTTTTCTTTTTTATTACTATTTTAAGAATGGATATTACAGGGTAGATGGCTGTTAGTTTATCAAAAAAAAATAATAACTTTCTTATATGGACACTTCTGATTGCCGTTTTTATGCTTGGCTTATCCTTTGCATCAGTTCCTTTATATGATTTGTTTTGTAGGGTAACTGGTTATGCAGGAACTGTTCAAAGGGCGTCCTTAGCACCAGGATCAAGCGGTCAATACAAAAATATTCAAATAAGATTTGACTCAAATATATCTTCAGATTTGAATTGGGAATTTTCAGCCCCTAAAAAAGAGATTATAGTTCAACCAGGTGTACAAGAAGTAATTTATTATACAGCCAAAAACTTATCTGATAAAGCAACCACAGGTACAGCTGTTTTTAATGTTTCTCCACCTAAAGCAGGTAGTATTTTTATGAAAGTTGATTGTTTTTGTTTTGTAAAACAAACACTACAGCCAGGAGAAGAAGTTAAAATGCCTGTATCATTTTACGTTGATCCAAGTATAAATGATGACGACAACACGAAGAATTTGGAAGAAATTACCTTATCTTATACATTCTTCAATGCTGAAACTTAGGTGTTGAAATTATAAGTTTAAATATATTAAAATAGATTAGGAGGATTTAATGAGCGGTGATCAAAAGCATCAATATCATTTAGTTGAACCAAGTCCATGGCCTGCACTAGGGTCTGCTGCTGGTTTTACTTTGTTCTTGGGTCTTACTCTGTTTATGCATGAATATCCATATTCAATTTACGTGCTAGGAGCTGGTTTGTTTATGGTAATAGCAACCATGTTTTATTGGTGGAGAGATGTGGTCAGAGAGGCTGAATATCAAGGTCATCACACACCAATTGTACAAATAGGTATGAGATATGGTATGATATTTTTCATCTGCTCTGAGGTAATGTTCTTTGTAGCATTTTTTTGGGCTTTCTTTGATTCCAGTTTATATCCTGATACAGGTGTTTGGCCTCCAGCTGACATTGTAGCTCTAGATCCTTTTGATTTACCACTAATCAATACTTTAATTCTTCTTCTGTCAGGTTGTACTGTAACGTGGTCTCATCATGCATTACAGCATAACAATAGAAAAGATTTTATAAGGGGTCTTGTTCTTACGATAATACTAGGTGCAATTTTCACAGCCGTTCAAGCTTATGAATATCAACACGCCACATTTGCGTTTACCGATGGAATTTATGCATCAACCTTTTATATGGCCACAGGATTTCACGGATTTCATGTTTTAGTTGGTACAATTTTTTTAACTGTATGTTTGTTTAGAGGTTTGAAGGGTCATTTTTCTTCTGAACACCACTTTGGTTTCGAAGCTGCTGCATGGTATTGGCATTTTGTTGACGTGGTTTGGTTGTTTTTATTTGTGTGTATATACTGGTGGGGTGGTTGATAAGTGTATTAAACTTATCAAAAATTTGGAGATTACATACAACTAATGAATATTTACTTTAGGCCTCTACTTTGGCCAACAATATTTTCTATATTAATTTTTGCTCTTTTGTTCAGCTTTGGTACTTGGCAGGTTAAAAGATTATTCTGGAAAGAAGCATTAATAGAAAGATACATTACACAAAGTCAGTCTAATCCAATTAAGAATCCATCTAAATTAGATTTTTCAAATATTAATGAATTTAAATCCGTAAAGCTTTCAGGATCATTTTTACATAAAGACGAAGTTTATATTACTGGTAAAACTTATGAAGGTAATGCTGGATTTCATGTAATAACTCCATTTAACCTTAGTAATAATAAAATAATTTTAATAAATAGAGGTTGGGTATCTGAAGGCTACAGAAATCCTAAAAAGAGAAAGTTTAGTTTAGTTGAGGGACAAATTGTTTTGAAAGGAATAATAAGGTTCCCACAAAAAAAAGGTTATTTTGTCCCAGAAAATGACGGCAATAATGGTTTTTGGTTTACAATAAAGCCAAATGAAATTATTAAATTTTTAAATTTAACATCAAATCAAGTAATAAGTAATTATTATATAGATGCTCTTCGACAAGGAGAAAAGCTAACTCTTCCAATAGGAGTTACAGGTAAACCAAAATTAAGAAATCAACACCTATCATATGCTGTAACCTGGTATGGCTTGGCTTTGTCTTTGTTATTTGTATATTTTTCATATCACGTGTCTTCTGGTAGATTAAGTTTCAAAAAGAAAGACAACAATGAGTAATTCGATTAAATATTCAAGTACAAGAGGTGGAGAATCATCCCTTTCTTATGAAGATGTTCTTTTGTCTGGTTTAGCAAGGGATGGAGGTTTGTTCATGCCAGAAGAATGGCCCCAATTTAGCCATTCTGATTTAAATGAAATGAAGCATTTAAATTATGCGGAATTATCAGCAAAAATTATAAGACCTTTCGTAGAACCTTGTTCAAGTGAAAACGAATTATTAAATATCTCCAAAGATACATACTCTGTATTTAACAAAGATGTTGCCCCATTATATCAACTTGATAAGAACTTACATGTGCTTGAATTATTTCATGGTCCTACCTTAGCTTTTAAAGACTATGCCATGCAGTTTTTAGCTAGAGCTTTTAATCAAGCACTAAACAAAAGAGCTCAAAAGGGCGTAATTTTGGGAGCGACTAGTGGTGATACAGGATCTGCTGCTTTAGAGGCTTTTAAGGGAAAAGAAAATATAGATATCTTTATACTCTTCCCACATAAAAGAGTTTCAAGTGTTCAACAAAAGCAGATGACTTGGATTAATGAAAGAGGAGCTTACGCTTTATCGGTTAAAACAGATTTTGATGGGTGTCAGGAAATAGTAAAAGATTGTTTTGAAGACTTGAAATTTAAAGATGAAACTTCATTGTCAGCTATAAACTCTATAAACTGGGTAAGACTTTTACCTCAAATTGTATATTATTTTTACTCAGCTTTAAAAATAGGTGTGCCAGATAAAGAGATTGTATTCTCAGTTCCTACAGGGAATTTTGGCAACATATTAGCAGGATGGATGGCCCAAAAAATTGGTTTGCCTATATCAAAATTAATATGTGGATCAAATCAAAACGATATATTAACAAGGTTTTTTAATAATGGATTAATGGAGAGAAAAAATGTGCTTCCTTCCTATAGTCCAAGTATGGATATACAAGTTTCTAGTAATTTTGAAAGGCTCTTATACGAGATAAACGAGAGAGATACAGATAAAGTTAAGCAACAAATGAAAGAGTTCAAAAATAATGGTAATTTTGAAATCACAAAAAATCAACTTCAAAAAATCAATAATTTATTTTCTGCATATATGATTTCAAACGAGGAAACTTTAGAGATAATAAACAAGGTCTACACAGACTATAATTACATTCTTGACCCTCATAGTGCAATTGGATATGGAGCAGCTCAAAAGGCACTCGATAACAATATTATATCAAAAGACATGTCTGTGATTTCCCTTGCATGTGCTCATCCGGCTAAGTTTCCAGAGATAATTAGTAAAAGTATAAATGTTATGCCAGAAAAACCTTCTCATTTGGAAAATATAATGAGCAGTAAAGAATATTTTAATATAATGGATCCAAGCAAAAATGATGTTCAAAATTTTATTAAATCTAATATGAGAAACTAATGGATGTAGAATTCAAAATCTTAGATAGTGGTCTTACATTATTGCACGACCAGATGGATGTTCATAGTACGTCAGTTGGGGTTTATATTGGATCTGGAAGTTCGCAAGAGGCTGAGGATGAATGTGGAATAGCACATATGCTAGAACATATGGCATTCAAAGGAACTGAAAACAGAAATGCAGAAAAAATAGCTAGGGAAATAGAAGATGTTGGTGGTGATATAAATGCATACACAAGCAAAGAGGTCACAGCTTATTATTTAAAAGTTTTAAAAGAAGACACAAACCTTGGTATTGATATTTTATCTGACATAATTAAAAACTCTATTTTTCCAAGAGAGGAAATTGAAAGGGAACGCGGGGTCATTATTTCGGAAATAGGTCAGTCATACGATGCTCCAGATGATAAGGTGTTTGAAAATTTTACTTCAACAGCTTTTAAAAATCAATCTATAGGAAGGCCAATTCTTGGAACAAGAGAGACCGTAAGTAATTTTCAACAATGTGATTTAAAGTTATTTTTGAAAGCTAATTATGCTCCAGAAAATATGGTTATTGCCTCGTCTGGTAATATAGATAGAGATAGGTTTTTTAGAACTGTGGAAGAAAAATTTTCAAATATAAAAAATAGTTTTAAATGTAGAAAAAATTTAGCAAGATGGAATTCGGGTTTTTGTGGAGAAGATAGAGATTTAGAACAAACACAATTAGTTTTTGGTATTGAGGGTCTTAAAAATACTGATATTGATCGTTATTCGTTACGAGCACTCACTATTATACTAGGTGGTGGCATGTCGTCGAGGTTATTCCAAGAAATAAGAGAAAAAAGAGGATTATGTTATTCTATTTTTTCTTTTACACAAATGCAAAATTCCTCAGGAGTGTTTGGATTTTATGCGGGCACTTCACCAAATGATTTAAATGAATTACTTGAAGCAAGTTTAAACGAATGGAAAAATATCAAAAACTCTATTTCTAATGATGAATTAACTAGAGCTAAAGCTCAAATGCGTTCAGCCTTTATTATGGGGCAAGAAAGTAACGGTGCAAGAGCTGAATATTACGCAAAAAGTATGATTAATTTTGGTAAACTAATAGAAACTAATGAAGTAATAAAAAAAATTGAAAATATATCTATTACTTCTATCTATGATGTTCTAGAAAAATTGTTTGCTTCAGCTAATCCAGTCTTATCTGTAATAGGTCCAGATGCGTCATCATTAAAGAAATTAAACGTTAATAACTTGCTTAATTAGATTGTTTAGGCTCTCCCCGAGTATGATACAAGCTTTTTAGGATCAATCCCCATCTTTTTAAGTGAATCTTTCCATAAAGATATTTCTAAATTATTGTGGAATATTAAATCCTTTGAAGAATTTGTAATAATCCAAGAATTTTCAAGCACTTCATTATTTAGTTGTCCCTTATCCCATACTGCACAACCTAGAAAAATTTTAGCATTCTCTGGTGGTTGATTTTTTGAAATATCTTGTAAAATTTCCTCAGAACTAGTAATCATTACTCCTTCAAGAATATGTTCTGAAGTGGGATATTTTTTTTCATTAGAGTGTATAATAAAACCTTGATTTAGATGCACAGGACCTCCAAAAAAAGTTGGATTGGATTTAATTTTAAGATCATTTTTTATTTTCATCTTTTTTAAAAATTGGGAGGTGTCAAAATTATATAGAGGTTTATTTAAAATCAAACCCATAGTAACTTCATTAGTATGTTCGCAGACTAGTATAACTGAATTTTGAAATCTTACATCTTCAAGTCCTGGAGATGCAATCAAAAGTTTACCTAACAATTCTTGATCCATATGTGGTATTCCAATATATTATTAACAAATAAATAATAACCGAAAAGAAATAATGTACAATAATGTAGTGAGTTTAAAATATCATAAAATTGCATTAATCTGTTTTTGTTTATTTTTTGTTAACTTTTTAAATATTAACAAGTGTTTCTCAAATATTTTACCTTCTAGTAACACTTTAGAAATTAATGAAAATTACAATTTTGTTAATTTCGAACTTTTGTTTGGAAAAAAATCTGAAAGTAACCCGTCTGAAATTTTACTTGGCTTAAAAGTTAATCTTTTACCAAAATGGAAAATATATTGGCGAAATCCAGGAGATGCAGGTTTACCTCCTGAAATAAACTTTAACAATGCCAATAATATTAAATCAGCAAAACTCCTATATCCAAATCCGAAAAGATTTGATTTTTTTGGTATAGAAACATTTGGTTATGAAAAAAAAGTTATTTTTCCATTAGAAATCATACTTGAACAACAGGAACAAGTTATGTCAGGTGTTCTGGAATTGAATGCTCAAGTTTGCTCAGATATTTGTGTGCCTGTAACTCATAAGTTTAACTTAAATGAACTCAATCTTGATAATGAAAGTAAAATCCAATTAAGAGAAATAATTAAGTATAAAAATCAAGTGCCAAGATTAGCAGAACAAAACTTAAAGTTAATTTCATCTAATTTTGAAGAGAATAAATTAAAAATAACTTTTGAAAATAACTTAAATATAAAACCATATGATATAATTATTGAGGATAGCAAAGGGCATATTTATTCTAAGCCATACTACTCGTCGAAAGAAAATTTATTAAATTTATCGATAAATCTTACCAATAAAAATAAATATAATTTTACTGGTTTGAAATTTACTTTTCTTACTGATAATTATAGCTATCAAGCATCCATTAGGAACTTGACAACATTAAAAACAAATAATGTTTTAAACAATATTGATAATCCTCTAGGTTTTCAAATTTTACTTATAGCCTTCATAGGTGGGCTTATATTGAATTTTATGCCATGTGTTTTACCTGTATTGTCGCTTAAAATGATACAACTAGTGAGCCTAAGTTCTAAGAGTAGAACAGTTTATAATAAGAAATTATTTTTTAATATATTTGGAATTCTGACTACATTTTTTTTATTAGCGACAATAACGTATTTCATCAAAGCTTCTGGCAATCTTGTTGGTTGGGGCATACAATTTCAAAATCTATATTTCCTTATATTTATGATTATATTAACGTCTTTTTTTGCCTTAAATCTATTAGGAATATTTCATTATTTTCTACCTGCAAAACTTTTGTCAATTTTGTCTTACAAAGGAGAAGGTTTTTTTGGTGATTTCTTAACGGGAATGTTTTTAACTTTCTTGGCAACGCCTTGTACAGCCCCCCTAGTAGGAACAGCAATTGGTTTTGCTCTTTCAGGGAGCACAATTGAAATTTATTCTGTCCTTTTAATAATGGGATTTGGCTTTTCTTTACCATTAATTTTATTTGGCTTATTTCCAAGGATGATATCATTTATTCCCAAGCCTGGTAATTGGTTAATAATCTTTAAAAAACTAATGGCCCTTTTACTTTTAATAACCTCTCTATGGTTGATTAATGTTTTAGTAGAATTACAAAGTAATACTAACAAATTTAGTGAAACAAATACCTCTGACAAATCAATAATTAATTGGAATATAAGTGATAATATTAATTTACCTAATCAATTAGTAAAAGAAGGTAAAACTGTTTTTATAGATATTACAGCTGATTGGTGTTTAACGTGTAAGGTAAATAAACTTTTTGTTATTGATACCAAAGAAGTTTCAGAACTATTCAAGAAAAATAATGTTATAATTTTAAGATTAGATTGGACAAAGCCAAATGAAAAAATCAAGCAGTTTTTAGTTTTAAAAGGACGCTATGGTATACCCTTTAATGAGATATATAGTCCTCTAATACCCGATGGTAAAATTTTTCCTGAACTTTTAACTGTTAATTTGATTAAAGAATATTTAGATACAGCTAAATAAATCTGTTTAAAATAATTTGTATTTGTTTATTATATGGACTTATTTAAATTAAGGAGTTTATATGTCAATAGGTGCAGGAAATAGTTTCCCATCTGGTACTTTTCTTATAAAAGATCATGAAGGTGTCAAGCATATTAGTACTGAAGAATATTTTAAATCAAAAAAAGTAGTACTTTTTGCATTACCTGGTGCTTTTACTCCTACTTGTTCTGCTAAACATTTACCTAGTTACATTAAGAATTATGAACAGATTATAGAAAAAGGCGTATCTGTACTTGCATGTATGGCAGTTAATGATCCACATGTTATGCGTGCCTGGGGTGAAGCGAATAGTGTAGTCGGAAAAATAGACATGCTTGCAGATACTGATTGTTCAATCTCAGAAGCTTTAGGGCTAGATATGGACTTTGGAAAAGTTATGGGACGAAGGTCAAGAAGGTTTTCTATGGTCGTTGAAAATAATATTATATCTAAATTATTTGTTGAAGAGATAGGAGCCTTTGAAGTTTCCTCAGCCGAGAATATGTTAAAACATTTGTAATCTCTTAAGATCTCTCGTTCATAGCTTTTACGGCTAATTTGTCTGCTATTTCGTTATAGTGATCTCCCGAATGACCTTTAACCCAAAACCAGTTTACTGAATGAAAATCAACATACTTTTCTAACTCAATCCACAAATCTTTATTGGCAACGGGTTTCTTATTTGCTGTCTTCCATCCATTTTTTTTCCAATTAAAAATCCAAGATGTTATGCCATTTTTTACATATTGCGAGTCAGTATATAAAGCTATATTGCTAGGTTTTAAAATTGCTTTGAGGGCTTCAATAGTAGCAGTTAACTCCATTTGATTATTTGTTGTTAATTGTTTTGATCCTGACATATACTTTTCTTCTTTAGCGTATATTAATATAGCACCCCATCCACCTTTACCTGGGTTACCTGAGCACGCGCCATCAGTATAAATTGTTACCTCATTCATAGTTGGTAAGTTTCGTGATAATTTATTTTTTCGACTACTTCCCTAAAGTGTTTTAACTTATTTATATATTCTGCAGGGTTTTTAGGAAGAACATCCGCATCTTTTGGAGTGTGTACCCAATCATATAATCTAGTAAGTAAAAACCTCATAGATGCAACTTTAGACAAAAGAGGCAAATAAAAAATTTCATCACTACTTAATCTTCTTTGAGAGTTGTATCCATCAACTAAAGATTGATATTTTTTTTGGTTGAAAATTTTTTCTTGATCAAAACACCAAGCATTTATGGCTATAGCTAAGTCATAAGATAAAATATCAGTACAAGAAAAGTAAAAATCTATTATGCCTGATAATTTATTTTCATGAAAAAATACATTATCGGGAAAAATATCTGCGTGAATAAAACCTTTGGGTAAATTGTATGGCCAAAACTTTACACAGTAATTAAATGAATTTTGTATTTCTTTTAAAATGTTAGGTTCAATTTTATTTAAAATATCATTAGGAATTGAAACATTACATTTTTTAATAAGATTTTGACATCCATTTATTGAAAGGGAATTTTCTCTTTCAGAAGAGAAATCTTTAGTTTTTATATGCATTAAGGCTATTTTAGATCCGACTTTATAACAGTCTTCTATTGTTATTCTAGTTTTAGATTTTCCTTGTAAATAGTTTACAATTATTGCGGGTTTTCCACGTAATTCCTGAAGATAATTATCTTTTGCATCACTAATTGGTCTTGGGCAAAAAAACTTTTTTTTACTGAGATGTTTCATTACATTTATAAAAAATGGTAAATCTTTTTTGTTAACTCTCTTTTCAAAAATTGTAAGTATAAATTCACCATTGGTAGTTTTTAAATGAAAATTACTATTTTCTATTCCTTCTGTAATCCCAGTAAATGAAATTAACTTACCAATTCTGTATAGTTTTAAAAAATCAGATATTTGTACATCATTTAAATTAGTATAAACTGCCAACTTAGTGTCCTAATTTCTCATCTTAACATTTTTGGTAAATTAAATTTTACATCTTCTTTTGTGACTTCATGATCTATGAGATTAACGTCAAAATCTTTTTTTAGTTTTGATATTAAAACTTGGACTAAAGTTTCAGGGGCGGAAGCACCTGCTGTCAATCCAATATTAGGATATTTTTTTGGATTAAAATTATTTAGAAACATATCTAATTTTTCTTCATTTGGAATCAAAATAGCTTTTTGAATACCATGTGACAATGCCACTTCAACTAAGCGAACTGAGTTTGAAGAATTTTCTGCTCCTATTACCAAAATGTAATCACATATTTTTGACATTGATTTAACAGCTAACTGTCTATTTGTAGTTGCGTAACATATATCTTCAGAGCTTGGTCCCTTAATGTTAGGGAACCTATTTTTTAATATATTTAAAATTTTACTAGTATCATCTAATGATAAAGTTGTTTGTGTGGCAAAAGCTAAATTATCAGGATTAGAAACTTTTACTTTATGAGCATCGTCTTCAGTTTCAATTAATGTAATACTACCTTCAGGAACTTGTCCCATGGTCCCTATCACTTCAACATGATTTTTGTGACCTATTAATAAAACGTGTCTACCTATATTATAATGACGTATTGTTTCATTATGAACTTTAGTGACTAACGGACAAGTTGCATCAATGGATATCATTTTTCTTTTTTTAGCTTCATTAACAACAGATTTAGCGACACCATGTGCAGAGAATATTATAGGTCGATTTATTGGTGCTTCTTTCACCTCATCTACAAAAATAGCGCCAATTCGTGCCAGTGAATTCACAACATCTTTGTTATGAACTATTTCATGTCTGACGTAAACTGGGGCTCCAAATTTTTTAATAGATTCTTCAACTATTTTTACTGCTCTATCAACACCAGCACAAAAACCTCTAGGAGAAGCTAAATATAAATTTATTTTTTGTTTCTTCATAATTTACTTTTGATGTATTACATTGATTACGTCAATAAAGATTAATCTTGTTTTAAAGTTTTTTATGCTAAAAGGTAATTATTAATGGTTAAATTTATTATCCTTTGTTTTTTTTTAATTCTAAATGGTTGCTCATCTCTCAAAAAGGATGTTGTAGATTGTCCTAAAGTAACAGCACCCAAAAAGGCCGTAGAAGTTATTGTTAAATCTGAAAATAAATTACCTGTTTATATTGGTTTGAGAGGTATAAAAACATACTGTACTAAAGATAACGATAATATTGAAATGGAAATTTCGGTAAACGTAAGAGCTATTAGAAAAGACAATAATATTGAAGATTTTGTCCCTGTAAATATCACATTAGTTTCAACTGACATGAATAACAAAGAATATGATAGAGATAGTTTTAAATACTCGCAGTTTCTCTTAAAGGGAAGTAAAATAGTTGATAGAGAAACAGATTTTGATATAAAAATACCTAACGGCGGTCAAGTTTATTTAGGGCTGAGATAATTAAACCAACAAGGATGGCTTTATCTCATTAGATGATTTAGTTATTAAATTTACGTTTTCTTTTTTATCAATATTAGATTCTATATATATTTTTGAGGATTCGATTATAACGTTACCAGTTATTTTTTTTATATTTTTAATTGCATCAGTTTCTAACGAGATAATCTTTTGTTTAGCCTGATCCTCTTTTCTTTTTATAACATCTGAAGATTTGGAATAGGCTTCTTCTTGTATCTTTTTTGCTGTCTCTTTTGCTTCACGGATTATATTTTCGGCTTCTTCTGAAACTTTTTTTTGGGTTTGCAAAGATTTTCTAAGCTCTTCTAAAGCCTCTTCTTTGAGAGATTTAGCTTCCTGTAATTCATTCTGTATTAATAAGGATCTATCATCTAATATGGACACTATTGCCTTACTTGCTTTTTTCCAAACCAAGGCAATGAATATAATAAATGCTGTTGCAACCCAAGCGGTTTCATCAAGGTACACTTTATTTCTCCATCAATATATTATTCGAAGCTAGCTTTATTGCTTTTTTGATATTGCTTTTATCATATTTTATATCTGTAAATTTTCTGACTACATCAGCTGTTATTTCTTCAGCAACATTAATAACATCGTTAATAACAGTATTTTGTGTATCAATTATTTTCTTTTCTGCTTCCGAAACCTTCAATTCTAATTTTGCAGAAATCTCTTTTTCTTTTTTTTCAATACTTTGTTTTGACTCCAATATGGCGTCAGAAATAATTTTTTGTGACTTTGATTTAATGTCTTCCTGGCTTTTTATAATTGATTGTCTGATTTTTTCAGATTCTTGATTTGAAGTCTTGGCTTTAACTAAATCATTTTGTATGGAGGTTTCTCTAGAGTTTAAGATTGATTTTATATTTGGAGTTACCAAATATTTCATCAATACAAAACCAAGTATAAGAGAAATAATTGACCAAAACATTAGAGATGGATAAGTGTTAAGATCCAATTGGGGAAGACCTGTTTTTGATTCTGAAGCAATAACAGTTTCAACATTAATAATAAATATTGAAGTTAAAAATAATTTTTTAAAATATAACATTTTTAATTTTCTAAACTATATTTTGCCTATAGCTTATTGTGCTACAGGCAAAAAAATTTATTATTTAGAATGTAAATAATAACAAAAGTGCAATAACAAGTGCGAACAAAGCAACGGCTTCAGTTAAAGCAAAACCTAGAATAGCTATACCAAAAACTTCATTTTTTGCAGCTGGATTTCGACCAACAGCAGTAACTAAAGAAGCAAAGATATTACCAATTCCAACTCCCACACCGGCTAGCGCTATAACTGCTAGACCTGCTCCTATTAATTTTGCGGCATCCATTTCCATTTTATTTTCCTTTCGTTAATTATATAATTTAGTCATGAATTAATGTAAATGCAGTGCATCATGAAGATACATACATGTTAGAATACTAAAGACATAGGCTTGCAAGGCTGCAACTAGGAATTCAAGCCCAGTTAATCCTATAACGGCCATCAGTGGTAAAATTGCACCAACCTTTAAAAAACCACTCGCAGATCCCATCATTATTATAAGACCAGCAAACACCTTCATCATAGTGTGCCCAGCTAACATATTGGCAAATAATCTTACTGATAGGCTAATAGGACGAATAAAGTAAGATATTATTTCTATTGGAATAAGCAATGGCGCTAAACCAATAGGCACCCCTGATGGGAAGAAAAATGTAAAAAATTTAAATCCATGCTTAAAAAGTGCGATAATTGTAACTCCAATAAATATGATAGCTGCTAATGTAAAAGTGACTGCTATTTGTGAAGTAAAAGTGTAACTGTATGGAATCATACCAAGTAAATTACCAAATAAAATAAACATAAATAGAGTGAATATAAACGGAAAATAAGCTTGACTACCTTTACCAGCATTCTCTTTAACCATATTAGCTACAAATTCGTATGACATTTCTACTAGAGACTGAAATCTGTTAGGAACGAGAGCTTGTTTTCTTGCTC
>CABYBQ010000002.1 GCA_902517275.1 uncultured SAR116 cluster alpha proteobacterium | reverse complement strand
TTAATTAATTAATTAATTTATAAATTCAATATTAGATAGTATATTTATTTATGTTTTTAGTAGTTAGTTATAAAAACTTTATTTGATAGGAGATATATTTGTTAGGCTTAATGCAAGACCATCCTTTACTAGTTTCAAGCATTTTTGAACATGCTATTAAAAATTATGGAAAACAAGAAATTGTTTCTAATACTGTTGAAGGTGGTATTCATAGATATAATTATTCAAGTTGGGGACTGAGAACTAAAAAATTAGCTAATGCTTTTAAATCATTAAATTTAAAGCAAGGTGATAAGGTTGGAACTTTAGCGTGGAACGGCTATAGACATTTAGAAATATATTATGCAACTTCTTGTAGCGGCCTTATCTGCCATACACTTAATCCTAGATTGCACCCTGACCAAGTATCTTATATTGTAAATCATGCCGAAGATAAAGTCCTATGCGTTGACTTGAATATTTTACCATTAATAGAGAAAGCATCAGAAAATTTTAAAACCGTTGAAGCTTTAGTTATTATGACTGATGAAAAAAATATGGTTAAACCCAATATCAAAGATGGTATAAAAGTTATATGTTATGAAGAGTTTATTAAAGATCAATCTGATAAATTTGTCTGGCCACAATTTGATGAACAAACAGCTTCATCACTATGTTACACTTCTGGAACTACTGGCAATCCAAAAGGGGTGCTTTATTCACATAGGTCAACTGTTCTTCATGCATATGGCATGAATTTAAAAGATGTCATCCCTTATGGTGCTAAAGATGTGGTAATGCCTGTTGTTCCAATGTTTCATGTAAATGCTTGGGGTACGCCTTATGCAGCAACAATGTGTGGGACTAAAATTGTTTTTCCTGGTGCTAAGTTAGATGGTGAAAGCATAACAGATCTCATGAATGCAGAAAAAGTTACAATTTCTCTTGGAGTGCCTACTATCTGGCTTTTATTATTAAACCACTTAAGAGTATCTGGTAAAAGAATAGATACAGTTAAAAGGTTAGTCATAGGAGGATCTTCCTGTCCAAGGACATTATTTGAAGGTTTTGAAGATGAGTTTGGAGCTGAGGTGATACATGCATGGGGTATGACAGAAATGAGCCCATTAGGTACTGTAAATATGCCTGCACTTGCGGAAGAGCCAAAAAATAGAACTGAATATTATGATCAAAAAATTGCACAAGGTAGAACTATTTTTGGTCACCAAATGAAATTAGTTGATGATGAAGGTAATGATTTACCTGAAGATGGAGAAACTCAGGGTAGGTTACTTTCAAGAGGCTTCTGGGTTCTTAAGGAGTATTATAATGATACTACAGAAAAAGATAGATTTCTTGACGGAGGTTGGTTTGACACGGGCGATGTTGCTAAGATAGATGCAGATGGTTTCATGACCATAACGGATAGAACAAAAGATATCATTAAATCTGGTGGAGAATGGATAAGTTCCATAGATTTGGAAAATATTTGTGTTGGTCATCCGGAAGTAGCTAATGCTGCAGTAATTTCAGTGCCCCATGAAAAATGGGAAGAAAGACCAATAGTTATAGTGCAACCCATGCCAGGCAAATCACCTTCGAAAGAAGACATTCTAAACATGTATGAAGGTAAGATAGCAAAATGGATGATACCTGATGATGTTCTTTTTACTGATTTAATTCCTTTAGGAGCTACAGGAAAAATTCTTAAAAATAAACTAAGAGACCAATTTGGCGGTCATAAAATTAGTTAAAATTAACTTAATTATTTTAGCAATTTTCTCATTCCATGTGTCTTCTTGCTATAAGAGAACCGCCATCCACTGGTATTATAGATCCGGTAATATAAGAGCTGGCTTTCGAAGACAAAAAAATTGAAACTCCTGCCATATCTTCTGGGATACCAATTCTACCTCTTGGTACAGAAGACTTAATCTTTTCTCCATGCTCCCGCAGCGTATGGGCCATCATATTACTTTGAAAAGGACCAGGAGCTATTGCATTAACATTAATATTTCTTTTAGCTAACCTATTTGCTAGAACTCTAGTAAGTTGATGAACAGCAGCCTTTGATGCAGGGTAGGAGTATGTCTCCGCTCTTGGGATGCCTATTCCATCTATCGAACCTACATTTATTATTCTTGATGGATCAGTATTACTAGCGGATTTCTCTAAAATATCAGCAAGTTTTTGAGTTAAGAAAAAAACTGATTTTACATTGGTATCCATTACTTTATCCCAACCATTTTCAGGAAAATCATCAAAAGATGCGCCCCACGCTGCACCTGCATTATTTACAAGAATATTTAGTTTTTCTTCTTTATCTTTTATTCGAGAGACTAATTTATTCATTTCATTCATATCAGTTAAGTCAGCTGGAACCGAAATACATTCTCCAAATTCTGAAAGTTCCTTCGCTTTATTATTACAATCTTCTGCTTTTCTAGACGTTATATATGTTTTAACGTTATTTTTAACAAACCCCTCAGCAATCATAGCCCCTATGCCTCTTGACCCTCCAGTTACAAGCGCTGTTTTTCCATTTAAATCAAATAAATTTTTCATACTTTTCCTTGAGTTTAATTATAATAATTTACTTATTGTACTTTTATTTAACATAATAAGTAGTTATAAAATAAAACCAAATAATTTTAATTTAAAATAATTTAGAATATTGTTAGTAACTTGATATGAATTTAATTGACCAAGAATTAATTGAAATTAGACAAGATGAGCAACTTAATTTAAATAATTTGAGTTCATATTTAAAAGATACTTTAAATATGCAATTTAAAAATATTGAAACCCTCCAATTTTCAGGAGGGCATGCAAATCTAACCTATCTTTTAAAAGTAGATGAGACAGAGTATGTACTTAGAAGGCCACCTTTAGGACCTATAGCACCTTCGTCACATGACATGTTTAGAGAGCACACTGTTCAATCTAAAATCAATACTATGTTTTCTTTAGCACCAAAAAGTTTATATTTTTGCGGTGATCAAAGCGTAATTGGCTCTACTTTTCACATTATTGAAAGAAGAAATGGCTTTGTTATTAGAAAGAAAATGGAACCATTCATAAATCAAACCAAGGAAAATGTAAGAAAATTGAGCTTTCGTATTATTGATGTGTTGGCTGATCTTCATAAAGTTAACCCGAAACTTGTTGGTTTAGAAAATTTAGGAAGACCTGAAGGGTTTGTGAAAAGACAACTTGATGGATGGGAAGTTAGATGGAAAAAATCAACTGATAACAAAATTCTTAAACCTAAGTTTGACAAATTAATAAACTATTTGAGATCAAATTTACCTAAGCCACAAGCTACTACTATTTTACACAATGATTTTAAATTAGATAATATTATGTGGAGTGACTCTGAAGAAATCACGCCTGTTGCGGTGTTTGATTGGGATATGTGCACAAGAGGTGATCCTCTTATGGATGTAGGACATATGCTAAATTATTGGATTGATGAAAATGATCATGAAGAATGCAAAAATATCACTTCAATGCCAACAAATAAAATTTATTATCCAACTAGAGCTGAGATGATAGATTATTACTCACAAAAAACTGGTTTTAATTTACAAAATATAAGCTGGTATTATGCTTTTGGTGCATTTAAATTAGCTGTTATATTACAACAAATATTTTATAGGTTTCAAAAAGGACAAACAAAAGATAAAAGGTTTGCAAATTTTGGAACTAGAATCGATGCTCTTATAGATAGGGCAAATAATGTTTTTAATTTAACTTAGAGGAAAAAAATGGACTTTGAATATTCTCAAAAAGTAAAAGATTTACAAGAAAAAGTTACAAATTTTATGAACGAAAACGTTTATGAAAATGAAGATGTTTATAAAAATGAAGTTGAACAGGGTGGAAGATGGTGCATACCAGAAATAATGGAAACATTAAAAGCTAAAGCAAAATCTGAGGGTTTGTGGAACTTATTTCTTCCTGAAAGTAACTTAGGTGCAGGTCTTACTAATACTGAATATGCCCCTCTTTGTGAAATAATGGGAAGATCTCCAATAGGGGCCGAAATTTTTAATTGTTCTGCCCCAGATACTGGAAATATGGAGGTTTTGGTAAGATATGGTACTGAAGAACAGAAAAAAGATTGGCTAACTCCTTTATTAAGTGGAGAAATTAGATCTTCTTTCGCGATGACCGAGCCAGATGTAGCGTCTTCAGATGCTTCTAATATTCAAGCTAGCATTGCCAAGAATGGAGATCATTATGTAATTAATGCCAAGAAGTGGTGGACCTCAGGTGCAATGGACCCGAGGTGTAAGATTATGATTTTTATGGGTAAAACTGATCCTAGTGCAGATAAGTATAAACAGCAGTCTATGATACTTGTTCCTTTTAATACCCCTGGTGTTAAAGTTTTAAGGCATCTGCCAGTGTTTGGTTATGATCATGCACCACATGGACACGCTGAAGTAGAGTTTAAAGACGTAAAAGTTCCTGTCTCTAATATTCTTTTAGGTGAAGGAAGAGGGTTTGAAATAGCTCAAGGTCGTCTGGGACCAGGTAGGATTCATCATTGTATGAGATTAATTGGTCAAGCCGAGAGAGCATTAGAATTAATGATTTCACGAGCAAAGTCTAGGGTTGCATTTGGTAAACCTATTGCCCAACAGGGAGTAGTAATGGAGGCAATAGCAGAAAGTAGAGCTGAGATTGAACAAGCTAGATTGTTAGTATTGAAGACCGCTCATATGATGGATACTGTTGGAAATAAAATTGCAAGAAAAGAAATTTCAATGATAAAAGTTGTAGCACCTAATATGGCTACTAGAGTGATTGATAGAGCAATACAAATTCACGGTGGTGGTGGTGTAACATCAGATTTTCCACTATCTTATGCATATGGACATGCTCGGGCTTTAAGGTTGGCAGATGGTCCAGACGAAGTTCATAATATGAGCGTTGCAAAATTAGAGTTGAGGGATAAAAATTAGGATTTTTCCTAATATTATTAATTCTATGCGTATAAATAATTTAGAAACTTTTAAGGGGCTTATCAATAAGTTCGATTTGGACGATAGCAACCAACTTAAAGTATCTTCTATGTATAACTTTTTTGAAGAGGCGACAGGTTTTACTTCTTCATTATTAAATAAGAAAATAGGTCCCAATTTTAATGAGAAATTAGAAATACATGATCCATTTTTTAGTCATCGAGAATTTCAAACTATTTACATTTTAACAGACTTAATACAACAAAAAGATAATATTCAAATTATTCATAAATTGCATCTCACCACTTTAATCAATGATTCAAAAGATCAATTAATAGTGATTAAAAAAGTTAAAGTAAATAATATAAATTTAGATAGTATTTCAAAAAATAAACCAGTAATTGAAAAAGACATTTTTTCAGCTTTTAAAGGATTAGTTAGAAAAAACGATTGTGATCAAATGTCTCACATGAACGTTCAATATTACTTTGGAAAACACAATGATGCTATAAAAATTCTTTTCAATAAAATCTCAAGTAAAACTTCAGATAATTTAATTTATCAAATTGTTAATGAAAGATGTATTTTTAGTAAAGAAGTAAGCCTAGGTTGTGCCTTAGAATTTATTTTTACTATAAAATATATTGATGATGATAATATAATTTTACTCACTAAAGTTTACTGTATCGACAACCAAAATGTATCAGCATATTTTGAAACTACCATTTCATTTAAAATTGACAAAAAAATAAAAAAAATAATCAATGAAATTTTTTCTATTAAAAGCTCTACTTATCTTAAAGAACCACAATTTAAAGATTTACGTCCACTATCTGACAAAAGACCTTCAAACAAACCATCTAAAAAAGCTTTTATATCGTGCAAAAAAGCCGTAAATACTTGGGATTTAGACTATGAATTAGTGGGTTCCAGTCAATTTAAAATTGGGTGCGTCTCTGATGCGGCTACTCATTTATTTACCTATTGTGGGGCAGATTATAATTGGAGGACTGAATATAGTATTGGTTCAGCCGCTCTCGATTATTCAGTTAGATATTTTAAAAAAGCACCTCTTGGTATGGCTGTTACCATGCATACTAATTTCACTAAAATTGGTAATAAATCCCTTAAATTCATCCATCATATGGTTGATGATGCTTCTGGTGATATTTTAATGGATATTGAAATAGTCGCAGTTTTATTTGACTTAAAAAAGAGAAAATCTATTGAAGTTCCAAAAGATTTTAGGAGTAAGGCGTCTATTTTGCTAGTTAATAATTAAAAGTTGCTTAAAAGTTTAAATCTGTCTCTGTGATAATCGCTATCACCCATTAAATGATCTATCATTATAAGTCTTTTTGCATAATGTGCTGCAGAATACTCCCAAGTCATTGCAATTCCCCCATGTAATTGAATTGTTTCTTCAGCAATTAATTTACCAACTCTACCAACCAAATTTTTTGCTGCTGAAATATTTTTATCTCTTGTTAAATCATCTGTCTCAAAAGTGGATGAAGCTAACATTACTGCTGATTTTACTTGTTCTATCTCAAGCATCATATCAACCATCCTATGTTGAATACTTTGAAAAGCTCCAATAGATTTACCAAATTGTTTTCTTGTCTTCAAATAATCAAGTGTTAAATCAAAACAAATTTGCATAATACCTAGAGCTTCTGCTGATAAAGCTAAGGCACCTGCAGAATTAGCTTTGATAATGCATTTTAGAGCATTTTCATCTTTTGCAAGTAATTCACCTTTTAAATTTTCAAAAGTTAACTCTGTCGACCTATAACCATCTATTGTATTATAAGGTCTTTTTAAAGTTTGATCATTATCAACTAAAAATAGTCCTATCCCGTCCCTGTCATTTATGTCACCATTTATTCTTGCAGAAACTATGATTTTGCTAGCATCATCTCCATTCATGACAAATGATTTAGTTCCATTAATATTCCATTCATCATTTTTTAAATACGCGTTAGTCTCAATGTAATGATCTTCATACCTATTATTCATTTCACAATGAGCAAATGACATTAATAAATTACCTTCTATTATGTCAGTAATTAAATCAATTCTTGGGTTTGATATTGAAGATAATACAGTACTAGATAACACAGCAGACGATAAAAAAGGCTCTACACATAATGATTTTCCTACAAGTTCAAAGATAATTGAAATATCTTCTCCACTTCCACCCAATCCACCAAACTTTGGAGATACTAAAGCACTTAATACTCCTAAATCTGAACTTTCTTTCCAAAATTCTTTTGAATAACCTTCAGGTAAATTTACATTTTCGCTTCTTTTATCTAAATTTTTATAATTACTATTAAAAAACTTTCCAACAGTCTCCTGAAGCATTTTTCTTTCTTCAGATAATGTAAAATCCATATTTGTTCCTATAAGCCAAATGATGCTTTAGCTACTATATTTTTTTGGATCTCGTTAGATCCGCCATATATAGATATCTTCCGCATATTAAAATATTGTTTTGCTATTGGGCCAGCATAACTAGGCCCAACTGGCATCTCATTCCATCCTTCATCAAATTGCTCTGGTAAATAGGGAAGCGCTTGTGGTCCTAGTGCTTTTCTCAGTAACTCGGTTGTTTTTTGTCTAACAAGCGTCCCTTTGATTTTAAGTAACGAACTTTCCATTCCAGGAGCTTTTCCTTCTGCGGCAGCACTTACTGTTCTTAAATTAAAAATTTCCATAGCTAATAAATCTATTTCTAGTTCAGCAATCTCAGAAGAGAAAATAGGATCATCAATTAAGGGTTTGCCATTTTTTAAAGATCTTTTAGATATCATTTTCAAGTGATTTAATGCTGATTTTGAATAAGGGACACCAGCGATACCAGTTCGCTCAAAAGTTAATAAATATTTTGCATAAGTCCATCCTTCATTTTCTTTTCCAACAATATTTTTTTTAGGAACTTTTACATTTGTAAACCATACTTCATTTACTTCATGTTCACCGTCTAAAGTGATTATTGGTTTTACTTCGACCCCAGGAGTATCCATATCAATCAATAAAAAAGAAATTCCTAGTTGTGGTTTTGCATTTAAATCTGTCTTAACTAAGCAAAATATTTTATCAGCATGATGACCAAGTGTAGTCCAAGTTTTTTGGCCATTAACGAGATAGTGATCACCTTTATCTATTGCTGTTGTCTTTAAACTAGCTAGATCCGAACCAGCACCTGGTTCAGAGTAACCTTGTGCCCACCAATCTTCATTACTTAAAATTCTAGGAAGATAATAATTTTTTTGTTCTTCAGTTCCAAATTCTATCAATACTGGACCCAGCATATTAACTCCAAAAGGTACAATCCTAGGAGCAGAGGCCTTAATTATTTCTTCTTCAAAAATATGTTTTTCAATTGCGTTCCAACCTGTTCCACCATATTCTTTAGGCCAGTGCCATGCTAACCAACCTTTAGCAGTTAGGTTGTTCATGAATATTTCATAATCCTCTTTCGTTAGTCTTTGATATTTCTTTACTTTTTCGGAAAGAGATTTGGGAAGGGTTTCATTAAGCCAATCTTTTACTTCTTTACGAAAGTTTTCATCTTTTTCAGAGTATTCAAAATTCATTTTTATTACCATTCAGTTTAATTTATTTTTAGTGTATAAATGATATTATATATTTAAAAAGAATTTAAACAACATGAAAGCTCAAAATGCAAATCAACAAAATAAAAACAGAAATTGCAGAAATGTTATCAGATGTTTTTGATGGAGCTACAATTATGGTTGGAGGTTTTGGAGAAGCGGGAAGCCCAATAGAACTTCTTCATGGTTTGATTGATCATGGCGCTAAAGATCTCACTATTATTGCTAATAACTCTGGAAATGGACGGGTTGGTCTTGGTGCATTAATTGGTCAAAAACAGGTTAAAAAAGTAATTTGTTCATTTGCTAGATCAGCCAAAGGTATAACTTTTCAAGAACTATATAACAAGGGTGAAATAGAATTAGAAGTTGTCCCACAAGGTACATTAGCAGAAAGAATTAGAGCTGCTGGATCAGGTATACCTGCATTCTATACGGCAACAGCGGTTGGAACTCCTTTAGCAATTGGAAAAGAAGAAAAAATCTTTAATGGCAAGAAGTATATTTTGGAAGAGGCCCTCAATGCAGATTTTGCGCTAGTAAAGGCTGATGTTTCAGATAGATATGGTAATCTGACATTTAAAAAAACAGCACGAAATTTTAACCCTATAATGTGTATGGCAGCAAAACAATCTTTAATTCAAGTAAGAAAACTTATAGAACCTCATCAAACTAATCCAGAAAATGTTATAACCCCAGGTATATTTGTAAAAAAGATCATTGAAATTGATAATCCGATTATTGAAACAAATGCAATTGAGGAGGGAATGATATATCCATGACAAAAAAAAAATTAACGAATGCAGAAAAAGGATGGGAAAGGGGAGTCATCGCTTCCAAAATAGCAAATGACCTTCCACACGCATCATATGTAAATTTAGGGATAGGAATGCCAGAACTAGTGTCACAACACATCAAAGATGATCGTGAAATTATTTATCATTCAGAAAATGGTCTTTTGGGAATGGGACCAACTCCTAACGAAAATGAAATTGATTTTGATTTAATTAATGCAGGCAAAAAACCAGTTACAATTTTACCTGGTGGTAGTTTTTGTCACCATGCAGATAGTTTTTCCATGATAAGAGGTGGACATATTGATTATTGTGTGCTCGGTGCTATGGAGGTTTCCATGAATGGTGATTTAGCAAATTGGTCCACCGGCAAAGGTATTCCAGCTGTTGGTGGAGCAATGGATTTAGTAGCAGGAGCCAAAAACGTCTTTGTAATGACCCAGCATTTAACTAAAGAAGGCAAACCTAAGCTAGTTGAAAAATGCACATTACCATTAACGGGGTCAGGAGTGGTATCTAGAGTTTACACAGATTATGCTGTTATGGATATTACTAAAGAAGGTTTTAAAGTTGTTGAAATAAATGAAAATCTATCAATAGAATATTTACAAACAGTTACTGAAGGCAGAGTTTATCAATAATTTTGTTTTAATCGTAATAAACAACTTGGCCACTATTTAAATAATCTAGAGCTTTTTGAGATATCTTAAGTCCATTAGACACTTTTTCATCCATAGCATTTTCAACCTCAATAATTCTTTCAAGCTTTTTTATTACTTCATCAATTTTATCAAATGGAACAACTGTAACTCCATCGGTATCAGCAACAATAATATCTCCACTATTTATAGTTTTTCCTCCTATATCGATAGAAAAACCAATTTTTGAAGGACCACTATTATAAGGTGAATTTGGATTTAATCCTGTACAAAAACAATCTAAACCAGTTTCAATAATTCCATTTAAGTCTCTCATAGGTCCATCAGTAACAAGTCCTACTCCTCCATTATTTTTTATCATTCCAGCTATTCTGTCGCCAACCGCAGCAGTTCCTTGAAAACCACTTACACTATTAACAACAATATCGCCTTCTTGTATTTCACTTAAAGCTATAGCCATTCCTAAAACGTCAGCAGCCCCAGAAAAAACAGTTAATGCTGGCCCCACTATATGATTTACAATCTTTCCAGGAATTAAAAGGGGTTTTATCGAAGGGTCTAATGCTGCATAACCATCTAGCGCATCACAAATAAAACCGGTTGGAACATCCTTGAAATAATTGAGTTGTTCTTGGCTTGGTCTGTTTCTGCTGGTAGGTTTTTTGATTTGTATCAAAGGAGGATTTTCAATCATTAATTATTCTCACTTAATTTTATTTTTGATTTAATTAATAATTTAACTATAAAATATTCAATACACAACTTTTATAAACTTCAGGAGAAATCTTTGTCTAACCTAGTTGATAAATATCCAAGAGTTAGTGATATGGTTAATGTTGCAAAAAGGAGAATGCCACATTTTGCTGCAGAATACTTATTTGCAGGTACTGGTTATGATGAGGCTTTAGAAAATAATAGAAAGGTCTTTAATCAAATTTTTTTAGTTCCGCAGTATTTAAAGGGAACCGTAAACCCAAATTTAAAAACTAAGTTATTTGATCATGAATATGACGCACCTTTTGGAATGGCTCCTGTGGGAATGACTAGCTTAATGTGGCCGGGTGCAGAAATAGCACTATCAAAAATGTCCGTTAAAAATAATATTCCTTATTCATTATCGACAGTTGCGTGTGCTTCAGTTGAAGATGTTGGGAAACATCTTAATGGTATGGGTTGGTTTCAGTTATATCCTCCTGCGGACAAAGCCATAAGAAATGACCTATTAAAAAGGGCAAAAAATGCTGGGTTTAAAACCTTAATAGTTACTGCCGACATACCCGCATCTAGCAGAAGAGAGAGGCTTAGAATGGCAGGAGTATCCGTACCTCCTAAAAATAATTTAAGAACTTTCTTTCAAGCAGCAATATGCCCATCATGGTCAATTGGGACGCTTATAAATGGAATTCCTGCATTTGGGACTATGGATCAATATAGTGATGGTAGCTGGCATGGAAACGCAAAGTCTAAAGCAGGCTTTGCCGGAAGTCAGATGCAACGTTATCTAGATTGGGATTATCTAAAAGAAGTGAGAGATTTATGGAGCGGTCCAATTATCCTCAAAGGCTTAATGGATATTAACGACGCAGTTCAAGCTAGTAAAATTATTGATGCTATTTATATTTCAAATCATGGAGGAAGGCAAATTGATATTGCTCCAAGCCCATTACAAGTATTACCAGAAATAAGAAAAAAAATAGGGTCAAAATTTCCAATAATCATAGATTCAGGCTTTTATTCTGGCCAAGATATAAGTAAAGGCTTAATGCTTGGCGCTGATTTTATAATGACTGGTCGACCATTTATTATTGGACTTGCTGCATTAGGAGTCAAAGGAGCTGATCACGTACATGATATATTAAAAGACGAACTATCAAATGTAATGGAACAAATTTGTTCGAAAGATATCAAAGAATTGAAATCACAAAAGGTAGTTCTTGGAAATGATTTTTATTTAAGAAATCCTAATCAATAATTATAATGAATTGAAGCGCTTCCCAGGCAATACCATCTCAGACCCAGTTTTAATATGAAGTAAAGCGGGAAGTTTATTCTTATTTGCCCAATTATTAGCGTCCACAAATAATTCATAAAAATCTTCGGTATTTTCAACTGTATAACCTTTGCCACCCATAGCGTTAGCTAAATCAGAAAAGTTTGGGTTGACTAATCCAGTATGTTTATAATTTCCTTTATAATGTTTATGTTGATGCATTCTAATTGTTCCGTACATCTCATTATCAACTACTAACACAATTACTGCGGCGTTATATTGTACAGCTGTGGCATATTCATTTTCAGTCATTTGAAAACATCCATCACCTGCAAGGGCTATAACCATATTATCAGGAAATCTTAATTTAGCAGCTATTGCAGCTGGCAGTCCATATCCCATTGAACCTGAAATTGGCGCAAGTTGGGTTTTGATTCTTGTAAACCTAAATAATCTATGACCCCAAACAGCATAGTTACCAGCCCCATTAGTAATAATTGTATTAGGATCTAAATGTTTTCTAAGAGTTCTAAAAGCTGATGTTAGGTCAACACCTGAATTAGGAGCTTCTAAAGGCATATCGCCCCATTCAATATATTCTTCGTGAGATTTAACTGCATTAAGTTCATTTTCAGAATTGGGTTTTGTATTTAGACCCTTTAATGCGTTGTTAAGAATGTTCACAAATGCTATTGGATTTGATACAATTCCAAGATGAGGTTTATAAATTCTCCCGATTTCCTCTGAACCTGGATGAATATGGATAAACTTTTTACTATGTTCTGGAATATCCAACAATGTAAAACCTTGCGAAGGGTTTTCGCTTAATCTTCCACCTAACAATACTAAATAATCACTATTATTAATTCGATCGATTAATTTTGGATTAACACCAAGCCCGAGATCACCACCATAATTTTTATGTAAATTATTATAATAACTTTGTCTTCTATGAGATGTAATTATTGTTAATCCAAGCATTTCAGAAATAGATATTAAATCTTTTTCAGCTTCGTGAGACCATATTGATCCCCCTAAAACAACAATAGGGTTTTTAGCTTCTTTTATTTCTTCAATAAATTGTGCAAGATCTTTTGTTGAAGGAGCAGATATCAATTGATTAATGAACTCTAAAGGTTTTTTATCTGTTTTTTCAGTTAGCATGTTTTCTGGCAATGCTATTATAACAGGTCCAGGTCTTCCTGACATAGCTGTGTGATAAGCTCGTGAGAATATTTCTGATAATCTGTCTGATTGCTGAACTTCAATTACTAATTTTGCCATACCACCATAAAATTGTTGATAATCAACTTCTTGGAAAGCATCTCGGCCATACATTTCCTTACCAATTTGGCCTACAAATAATATCATAGGAGTACTATCTTGCTGTGCAATATGTATTCCAGATGCAGCATTTGTAGCTCCTGGACCTCTAGTTACAAAAGCAATACCAGGCCTGCCAGTAAGCTTACCATCTGCTTCAGCCATCATTGACGCCGCTCCTTCGTGTTTACAAAGAATTGTTTCTATAGATGTTTCTTGAAGACCATTCATTACCGAAAGGTAACTTTCGCCTGGAACACAGAACACTCTATCAACTTTTTGTTTTTCAAGTAATTTTACTAAGAGTGATCCAGCTTCTTGCATTTTTCATTCCTTAAAATTTTTTAAATATGGTGAATTAGAGGGTATCATGTCTTCACTAATAGGTAAAATTAGCTCGTGAAGTAGATGTGAAGATAAAGTTTTACCGTGTCTGTCAAGTCTTAAGGAGCTATTAACACCACCACCAAGAGCACTTTGAATTACAAAATTTAATGCTTTTAGAGATGGAAGTTCAAATCTTTTAACTTGAGTTGCACCTAAATGCCTGAAAATATCCAATACTTTTTCCTCAGTAGCAAGATCATTTATTACTTTCCATCCACTATCTAAATAAGCAATAAGTGAAATATTAGATACATCTCCTTTATCACCAGCTCTAGCATGAGCAATTGCATGAACAGGTAAGTCTAATATAATCATAATTGCCTCAAAAGAATTTTATATAATTTTAATTTGAATGTTGGGGTCAACAATGTCTCTGTTAACTAAAATAGATGCAGTTGATGATTGAGGTGTAACATATCCACGTCCTCCACCTCCAGCAGCAGGTCCACAACAATATAATGACATGACTTCATCAACCATTTGTTGTGCTTGATCTTTTTTAGGATATATTGCCGAAGTTCTTACTCTGTAATCACCATTTTCAGGAAGGTGATAAGAGGATGTTTCATCCATAGAATAATGAACTGATCCAGCACCAATAATTTCAACTCTCAACTGTCCTTGTAGTCCTAAAATTTGAATCCTTTCACTAATTACTTCACCTGCAAGCTTTGCTCTTGCAAGTGCGTTAGGTCCTGCATAGCTTATTTCAGCTTCACCCATAAATCCATTATCACAACAAATAGTGGCTTTTAGTTTTTCAGGAGATTTTTTACCTCTACCTCCTTTAACTAAAATTCTATTTTCTCCATTGTTTTCTAAAGTTAAACTTGTCATATCAGCCGTTACGTCTGGGACTAGGTAATTAGAAGGATCATGTGTCTCGTACAACAATTGTTCTGTAACCGTTGCTTCACTGACTAGACCACCTGTTCCATTAGGTTTTGTAATAATAAATGAACCATCTTGATTAACTTCTGCTATAGGAAAACCGACGTTAGCAAGATTAGGTACGTCTTTAAAGCCAGGGTCAGCAAAATAAGCTCCGGTTACTTGAGCTCCACATTCTAAAAGATGGCCACAAATTGTACCTGAACCAATCAAATTTAATTCATTTTCTTTCCATTTAAATTCGTATAATAAGGGTCCCAAGGCAAGAGCACTGTCAACTGTTCTTCCAACAATTACAATGTCAGCGCCCTTCTCTAAAGCTTCAGCAATGGGTTGAGCTCCAAGATATACGTTAGCTGCAGTAATTTTGTTATTAGAAAAATCCAAACCTTCCATTGTTGGACTATTTAGTATTTCATCATTAGACATGTATTCTAATAAATCATCACCTAAAACAACACCAATTTTAGGTTTTTTAGTATTTTGTTTTTTTGCTATTTCAAGTATTCTTTTGGCCGCTCCCATAGGATTTGCAGCACCAATATTTGAAATTATTTTTATATTATTTTCGAGGCAATCATCAAGAATTGGACTTACGTAAGAATCTAAAAATGGTGAATAACCTTCCTCAGGATTTTTTAATCTAAATTGTTGGGCTATAGCAAGAGTTCTCTCTGCAAGGACTTCAAACATTAGATATTTAGGAGCATTTATTTTTTTAAATTCGTTTACAATAGGAATTGATGCATCAAACCTATCACCTGAAAATCCTGCACCGCAGCCAATAAAAACTTTCTCTATCATAATATAATCTTCTGCTAAAAAACTTTAATTTTTGTATTTATATTTAACTTAAAATGATAAGATTTTATAAATTTTTATAATATACCTAGCATAATTAAAAAAGGAAATGAAAATGTCAAAAATTGCAATGGTTACAGGAGCAGGAACAGGTGTTGGCCGAAGAGTTTCTGAGGTATTGTCAAAAGAAGATTTCATTGTTTATTTAATTGGAAGAAGAAAAGATAAATTAATTGAAACACAACAATTATGTACTGGCATAACTGAGGTAATGTCATGTGACGTAAGTGATCAAATTTCGGTAGAAAATGTATTCAAAATTATAGAAAAAAAGCACGACAGAATTGATGTCTTATTTAATAATGCTGGGATAGGTGTGCCGGCCCAATCAATAGACGAAATGCCATTTGAAAATTGGAAAAGTGTTGTAGATATTAATTTAAATGGAATGTTTCTATGCGCTAAATATGCTTTTGCTCTTATGAGAAAACAAAACCCTCAAGGTGGTAGAATAATAAATAATGGTAGTGTGTCTTCAGTTACTCCCAGACCAGGAAGTATACCATATACAGCAACAAAACACGCTGTTACAGGAATGACTAAGACAATTTCATTGGATGGAAGAAAATATGACATTGCGTGTAGTCAAATTGATATTGGAAATGCTGAAACGCCAATGACACAGAGAATGAAAGAGGGTGTTCCTCAGGCTAATGGTAATATGGATATTGAGCCAGTTATAGATTCTCTGCACATAGCAGAAGCAGTTTTATACATGGCTAATTTACCTGTAACTGTAAATGTTCTAAATATGACTGTTATGGCAAATAAAATGCCATTTGTAGGTAGAGGTTAATCTTTAACTAAAATATTTTTTCATTACAGGAAAATATAAGTCTTTGTCACCATTTTTAATTGAAGCTTTTAAGAGATTTTCTG
Organism: uncultured SAR116 cluster alpha proteobacterium; assembly: GCA_902517275.1. Taxonomy (GTDB): domain Bacteria; phylum Pseudomonadota; class Alphaproteobacteria; order Puniceispirillales; family Marisalimonadaceae; genus Marisalimonas. The sequence goes on along the minus strand of CABYBQ010000002.1, from coordinate 66,207 downwards.
CTGATAAAGCTCCAGGCATCTTAACGTTGAGTTTTTCACCTAATTCTAAAGCATAGGATAAATCTTTGAGAGCATATTCTGAGGAGAAAGCAGGAGAAGGAAAATTATTTTTAGCAATACTTTTTAACCCATGGTTTCTAAGAGCAAAACTATCTCCAGAACATTTTGTAATATTTTCATATAAATTTTCAACGTTCATGCCGTATTGCTCAGCAATATTAGCTGCTTCACTTAATGCTACAACTGTTTCAAAAAGTATCATGTTATTCAATATTTTGGTAAGTTGGCCTGTTCCTGCTTTTCCACAATGCAGAATATCCTTACCCATATATTGTAAGACGGGCAGAATTTTATTATAAACATCTTTATCAGACCCAACCATTATAGCTAAAGTTCCATCAATAGCAGCCTGTCTTGTTCTGGCAATGGGAGCATCAGCAAAATGAGCGCCTTTTATTTTAATCTCATTTTCTAATTTAATCATTAAATCTGGTTGCGATGTTGACATATCGATAATAAACTGATTTATTTTTATGTCAGAGATATATTCATCTTTACCATAATATAGGTCTCTTACAAAATCTCCTCCTGGTAAACATGTAATAACCAAATCTGATATAGTGAAAATTTCTCTAGTATCACTAGCTATTTTAGCACCTTGATTTTCTAATTCCTTTTCTTTGTTGGCATTCAAATCTTTAACTAAGACATTCCAATTTTTATTTCTAAGTAAGTTTTTACTCATGGAACAACCCATGACACCTAGTCCAACAAAACCTATAACTTTAATTTCTCTATCAATCATATTTCACCGTTAAATTGGGAATTTTATAAAATAATTAATTTAAAAATATTCTATACATTTAATTTATATTGTTTATTTTAATTTACATTTTTTGTTATAAATAGGAAAATATAATGCACTACGATACCTTAAAAAATGCGCATGGTCTACCGCATGACCCTTTTAAAGCAATTGTCGCCCCGAGGCCGATTGGTTGGATTGGAAGTCGTTCTATAACAGGTGTTTATAATTTAGCTCCATATAGCTACTTTAATGCAATCGCAGATAGACCTCATTTTGTAATGTTTTCTTCGGTAGATATTAAAGATTCAGTTAAAAATATAGAAGAAACAGGAGAGTTTACTGTTTCTTTGGCAACTGAAGATTTGTTTGATCATATGAATGGTAGTTCTGTTCCCGCAGACTCAAATATTGATGAATTTAAATTAGCTGGTTTAAAACCACAAATAGGTAAATTTGTTTCTGCACCATTTGTTTCTGAAGCATCTGCTGCTCTTGAATGTAAACATTGGAAAACAATAGACCTCCCAAATGTAGATAGAGACAAAGGAACGGGAAACTATGTAATATTTGGGCAGGTTGTTGGTATTTTTATAAACGATAAGTTTATTAAAGATGGGCTTTTTAATGCTAGCGCAGCTAGGCCTTTGGTTAGGTTAGGTTATATGGATTACGGTGTTGTAGGTTCAGAAAACACATTTACTAGGAACAGACCAAGATTAGGTAAAGATGGTAAATTACAACCTGTGGAAGAATGGGATGGAGTTTATAGATAATACATTAATTGAGGATTTTTCCACTGAGGGTGCAGTTTTATGTAAAGGAATATTTTTAGATTGGCTTGACCCACTTAGAATTGGTGTTGATAAATTAATTCAAAATCCTAGTGTTAGAGAAAGGTCATATACTCCTGAGGATGGAACGGCCTCATTTTTTCAAGATTTAGTTAATTGGGATAGAATACCGGAATTTAAAGATTTTATTTTTAAATCAAAAGTTGGATTTTATGCTGCAAAATTAATGAAGTCCAAAAAATCAAGATTTTTTCATGATCATGTTTTAGTTAAGGAACCTGGTTCGTCTATTGTAACTCCATGGCATCAAGATAAACCATATTATTGTGTTGACGGTAAAAAGAGTGTCAGTTTTTGGATTGCTTTAGATGACATTTCAAAAGAAGGTTGTTTAGAGTGCATAGCCGGCTCACATTTATCGAATATATTACATAAGCCCAAAAGATTTAATGGGAATGATTTGTACGAAAATGATAACTCTAAGGAAGTACCGGATATTAATTCAAATAGAAAAGATTACAAAATATTAAGTTGGGATATTAAAGCAGGTGACGCTGTTGCTTTTGACTTTAGAACACTTCATGGAGCTTCAGAAAATATTAACAAAAATAGCAGAAGAAGAGTGTTTTCAGCAAGAATTGTTGGTGATGATGCTTTTTTTGTGGATAGACAAGGTAAAGGCTCACCACCCTTTGAAAATATTAAGCTTAAAACTGGTGATAAATTAACAGGAAGAGAGTTTCCTATTATTTATAAAGTCTGATTTTTTACAATGAAATTTAGGATTTTTATCTAAAATAGCACTACTCAACTGCATTACACCGTCTAAAATCCTTAAAGATGGTCGGCTGAAGTAAGAGTTAGAATCGAATGCAAATATTCTTTCTTTTTTAATTGCTTCAATATGATTTATTCTTTCATCAAGATAAATATTTTCTGCAAAAGATTTATTTTCCTCAAGGTTATAGCCACAACAAATTAAACCAATAAAGTCTGGATTCAGGTCTGCTATATCTTTAGCTTCAATTTCTATAGATTTTTCTCCTTTGTTACCCGCAATTGAAATAAATCCAGCCATCTCTATTTGCTCAGGTATCCAATGCCCAGGGGTAAAATAAGGATCTATCCACTCAAGCAGAAGAATACTTTTATTTGTTTTTTTTCTTGTAACTTTTATTTTTTTGTATATCGCTTCGGCGATCATTTTTTTAGCAATTTCCTCTTTATTAACTGCAATACCTATCATCATGATGTCTGAACAAATTTCTTCAAAAGTTGTTCCATTCAGAGAGATAATTTTGGTCTTCGATGATAGAGTACATAAGTTATTTTTTAAAGTTGCTTCAATAATATTTTCTGAAATTGAGCAAATTTCACATAGTCCTTGAGTAATTATTAGGTCGGGATTGATTTTTAGTATTTCATCGTTATCTATTTGATAAAGTGGGACATCATTCTCAACGGATTTTTTAACTAATTTATCTATTGAACTCTGATTTAAACTATTTGGTATAACACTTGAGGTAACTTTTTTTTTACCTTTAATAAAGTCTGGATAATCACACTCATGACTTACAGCATACAAATAATTAGATAATCCCATATCATAAATTATTTCTGAAGCTGCAGGAAGTAAACTAACAATCTTCATTTTTTATTTAAACCAAACAATAGTTTTCTTTGCGTCATGATAAGCATCGTCTTTATTTAAAAAAACCTTATAATCATAATTACCAATTCTATACCATTCGGAAATATTTTCTGGATCTTTTCTGTATTCTTGATAACCAAAAGTATTATTGTTTCTTATGAAGAAATCAATGCAAAGATTATTGTCATCATTATTTATAGAATTGATTACAACTTGATCTTTGATTTTCAATTTAAAAAATCTCGCAATTATTTTTATTTGTTTAATAATTTTATTTTATCAAATATTGTCAAAATTTTACAAATTAAATTTATTCTTAATTATATTTTACCTATTTATATAAAATGCTTGAATTATCTTTATCAGAAAATTTTATTCTAACAGTACTTTCATTTTTTACAGCTCTAATGACATCTATTGCAGGCGCAGGAGGAGGTACGGTACTATTAGCTGCTATGCTCCAGTTTATGAATCCAGCAGAAGCAATACCAGTACATGGAGTTATTCAATTTACTTCAAATATAACAAGAACATGGCTTTTAAGGAAATTTGTAAATTGGAATATAATATTTAAGTTTTCATTATTGTTACCTATTGGAATATTTATAGGTCTTAAAATTTTTCAAAATATAGATAGTGATAATATTAAAAATTTAATTGGATTTTTTATATTACTTGCACTTGGAATTCAGAATTTAAAAATTATAGACAGTTTAAAAGTCCCTACAAATGTATATTTAATAGTTGGATTTTTTACAGGGATTTTAAATATATTAGTGGGTGTAATTGCTCCTCTTTTGGCTGTTATTGTAAAACAAAGCATTTCAGAAAAAAAATCTATTGTGGGTACTTTAGGTTATTTTGGATTAATTGGTAATTTAATAAAAATAATAGGGTTTACATTTATTGGATTTTCTTTTTTTGAGTATATAGATACTTTTTTAATGATATTACCAGCAACATTAATTGGAAGTAGAATCGGTCAGTTATTGCTTTTGAAAATTAGTAACAAAATATTCATGAGAATTTTCCAATTAGTATTAATCTTTTTAGCAATAAGACTTCTTATTATTTAGTTATCTTAATTTTTTTTATTATAAATTTACCAGTATCAATTTGATTATTTAAAAAGAAGATGTAATCTTATATTAATATTAAAAAGATGGAGGAATTAATATGAAAAAATTTTGTTTTTACTTTTCTTTTTTAGCTTTAGTAATTTCTTTTAATGTATCAAATTCTATTGCTGATAAATTACCTAAAAACATTTCTTGGACTGCATACGGAACAACCTCATCGGGTTATGCTCAATCTGTTGGTATTGGCCAAATGCTTAAAAAAAATTATGGTACGGATTTAAGAATAATTCCCGGCAAAAATGATGTTTCTAGAATGGTTCCACTTAAGGCAGGACAAGCAGAAATATGCGCATGTGGAATAGCTAGTTTATTTGCGCAAGAGGGCGTGTTTATGTTTGCAGATAAAAAATGGGGACCAATGAAAGTTTACAATATGTTCAATAATATTGGAAGAAATGGTCAAACAGTAGCTACTGCTGCTGATGCAAACATTAAAACAATGGCTGATCTAAAAGGAAAAAGAGTTACTTGGGTAAAAGGATCTCCAGCTCTTAATGGGAACATGGCAGGTTTTTTAGCGTTTGGTGGCCTAACATGGGATGACGTTGTTAAGGTAGAGGTTTCTGGTTACGGAGCATCGGCTAATGCAGTTATAAATGGTCAAGCAGATGCAAGTATGGGTTCTTCTGTAAGTAGTATTTTTAATAAAACGAATGCCTCACCTAGAGGTCTTTTCTTTCCACCAATGCCACATAACGATGAAGTAAGTTGGAAAAGAGCAATAGCTACAGCTCCGCATTTTGCTAAAGCAGTTGTAACAAACTTTGTAGGATCTTCTGATAGTAATAAATCTTTTGAAGGAATGAATTATCCTTATCCAATTTTTGTCACAATGGAAACAACTTCTGAAGACTTATCATATCATTTGACTGAAGCTGTTATGGATAATTACGACCAATTTAAAGATTCTGGACCAGGAATGGATGGATATCAATTGTCAAATCAAAATTTTAGTTGGATTTTTCCATATCATCCAGGAGCAGTTAAGTTTTACAAAAAGAAAGGTGTTTGGACATCAAAGCATGACAAACATAACGCAAACTTAATAAAAAGACAGGATGTCTTAGCTAAAGCTTGGCAGAAAACTTTAAAGGCAAACTTATCTGGTGATGCTTTTAAGAAAAAATGGCTTGAAAATAGAGCATCAGGTTTAAAAGATGCTGGTATGCCAAATGCATATAATTAAAAAATAAATCTGATAAGGTAAAACTAAGTTTTACCTTATCAAAATTGGAATTTAATATGTCCCAAAACCAACTAGAAGACTCTTTAATTAGAAACAGGGCTTCAAACAATATCTCTAACTATATTTTAAGGTTTGCGGCCATATTATCTTCTTTTCTTTCAATTTATATGTTGTTCGGTGTTGGTAATTTTTTAAATACTTATGTGCTGCTGGATACTGAGTATCTCTATGCTATGATTGCTTTATTGTTGCCTTTACCATTCATTGTATATCATCCCACTCCTAGGAGAGGAAGTAAAATACCCTGGTATGATATAATTTTTGCTGCCTCTACGTTTATAATAGCAAGCTATTTTTGTTATAGTGGATCATTAATTCTAGAAGAGGGTTGGGAATATCTTGCACCAACATATGCAAAAATAATGGCATTTATTTTGTGGGGTTTGGTTTTAGAGGCTAGTAGAAGAGCTGGTGGAAATGCAATTTTTATTATTTGTTTAATTATTTCTATTTACCCAGCAATTTCAACTTTTCTACCTGGTTTTTTAAGCGCGCCAGCCCAACCATGGGATACTACCGCTACATTTCATATTTTTGGTACTGAAAGCATTATGGGTATACCAATGACTGCATTTGCAACTCTAGTTGTTGGTTTTTTAATTTTTGGAGTAGCTCTTCAACATACTGGAGGCGGGTCCTTTTTTTTAAATTTAGCTTTTGCACTTTTGGGTACTAGAAGAGGTGGACCTGCAAAAGTTTCAATTTTTTCTTCTGGACTAATGGGTTCAATGAGTGGAAGTGTAATTACAAACGTTTTAACTACTGGTGTCCTCTCTATCCCCGCAATGAAGAAAACTGGCTTCAAATCCTCTTATGCAGCAGGTGTCGAGGCATGTGCATCTACAGGTGGAGTATTAATGCCACCAGTTATGGGAGCAACAGCTTTTGTGATGGCAACCTTTTTAGAGGTCCCATACTCTGAAATTATTATTGCAGCTGCTTTTCCTTCTATATTGTATTATTTCGGTCTTTTTATGCAAATAGACGCGTACGCAGCAAGAAATCACCTTAAAGGTTTACCTGCAAAAGAACTTCCATCCATTAAAAAGGTTTTAAAAGAAGGCTGGTATTTTGTATTTGTATTTGTAATGTTAATTTTAATGTTATTATACATGCAAAGAGAAGCTCAAGCTCCTTACTATGCCACAGCTACATTATTAATAATCAATCAAATTGTAAAAATACACAGGTGGAACTACAAAAATTTCCTTCATTTCATAGAAAGCGTAGGTAGATTATTTGCAGAACTTGCTGGTATTCTAGTTGCAATTGGCCTCATTATTGGTTCACTGACTTTTACTGGTAAAATTGGTACTATTACATACGCGCTTGTAGATTTTGCAGGTGATTCTATAATTATTTTACTTATTATGGGTGCTCTTACTAGTTTTATATTAGGTATTGGGATGACAGTAACTGCTGCTTATTTGTTTCTGGCAGTAACTCTTGCTCCAGCATTAACGGGTAGTGGATTAGATAAAGTTGCTGTTCATTTATTTATGTTATATTGGGGAATGATATCATTTATAACTCCGCCAGTTGCTATAGGTGCATTTGCCGCTGCATCAGTTGCTGGTGCAAATGGAATAAGAACAGGCGTAGAAGCAATGAAATTAGGTAGTGTTATTTATTTCATTCCATTCTTTTTTGTTTTAAATCCTGCACTAATAGGCAGAGGATCGGTACTCGAAATTTTTACTGTTTTCTTTTCTGCTATTGCTGGAATTATTCTTATTTCAAGCTCTTTACAAGGATATTTAGTTGGAATAGGAAATCTTAAAAACTCAGGATACTTAGAATGGCCAATAAGATTCATGCTTGGATTTTCAGGTATATTAATGGCCCTTCCAGGAGGAGATGTTACAGGGTATTCAAATTATGAAATTAATTTTTTTGCGATTTTATTATTTTCTATACCAATCACGTATTTATTATTTTTAAAGTTTAACAATAAATTTAATAAAAATTTATTATAAAAAATAAAATAGTTAATTTATTAATTATTTTAAAATCACATTGTTCTTTTCGATTTTTTTGGCAACGGCTAAGATTCTATACATTTCTCTTAAGACAGGTTTCTCAATAAGTTTTCCATCAATGACAACAAGCCCTGTATTTGCTTTTTCAAAAGTTGACGTTATTTTTTTTGCTCTTTGAATGACTTCCTCTGACGGAGTAAATACTTCATTTAATATTGGTATTTGTTTTGGGTGTATTGATCCTTTACCGCTAAAGCCTAGTCCCTTTGCTTTAATTGCTTCTTGTTTCATGCCTTCAGGGTCATCTAAGTCTAAAAAAGGAACGTCTATGGCATCAATTCCAGCAGATGAAGCTGCATGTACTATTCTTGACCTGGCATATAGTAAAGGTTCCCATTTATTTTCACACCTTAATTCAGCTGACATGTCTACTCCACCAAAAAATAGAGCATCAATTCTGTTGGAGCAATTAGCTATATCGTATGCTTTTTCAAGTCCTTCATTAGTTTCAATAATAATGTGTAGTCTACAATTATGCCTTTTTTCAGTGAGTAAACTATCTAATAGGACTATTTCTTCAGAACTTTTAACTTTCGGGATCATAAGAGCAGGAGGAGGCGTTTTTGTATTTAAGATAGCTTGTACATCTTCTATGCCAAATTTTTCTCTTAGAGAGTTAATTCTAAGTATCCTCTCAATACCATCATTATTTTGTTTTGTTTCAAATAACTTTATTGCTAATTTTCTTGCTAAATCTTTATCTTGGGGAGCAATCCCGTCCTCTAATTCAACACACACCATATCTGTTCCAGATTTGATAGCTTTGGGAAACATTTCTGGTTTTAGACCTGGAGTAAAAATAAAACTCCTCCTCGATTGAATTAAGTTATGGCTATCCATTTTTTACCTTTCTTAAATAAATCGCGTGATATTCTTTTTGCTCATTTTTTGAATCAACAAATTCTGTATCAACTAAAAATCCAACCTTTTCAAATGCTCTAACTACTTCATTTAAGTCTTTATTAGGGGCAACATTATCATCAAAATTTTTAATTCCTTTAAATTTACATGCTAAGAGACCAACTCCATCAAACTTCAAAATCCTATAAAATTCTTTTGCATAGTCAGAAAGTGGATATAAAAAATAAATTACATTGATAGCTAAAAGTTTTGTAAATGTGTTATCTTTTATAATATCTCCCAATTGCTTCGCATCATTTGAAAAAAAAACTACTTTTTTATTTCTAAATCTTTGAATTAATTGATTACGAAACTTTTCACTGACTTCTATAGAAGTAATTTTTTTATTAGTTAAGTAAAGTATCTTTTCAATTGCTTGTCCGTTTCCAGATCCTATTTCTATAACTTCGTCATTATTTCTTACATCAAGCTTTTTAACTGAGTCATTAATTATAAACTCGTTAAAATTTATCATTAAATGTTTTGCAATGTTACCAAGAAATCCATCGCTGGGACTTCTCATATTTTTTGTCATTAATTTTGTGTGTTTTATTTGAGAGTAGATTAATAAATAAACATAAAATTTAATTTTATTTATTTTCATTCAACTCTCCAAAAATGACCTTAAATTATGGTTGAATAATTCTGGTTTCTCAATATTTATTAAATGACCAGCCTCTGGAATAATTTTGATATAACTATTTTTAATTTCTTTCATAATTTCTTTAGACATTGAAGGTGGTGTTAGACTGTCAAGTTCACCAACCATTATTAATGTAGGTACATTAATTGTTTTAAAAATATGACGATGTTCTGTTCTCATAGAGGTATCAATTGTTTTTAAATAACTGTCTTTATGAAGAAGAGACATTGAATCAACTAGTTGCTCAAAAGCAGAAGTATTTTTCATGTCACCAATTAATGTTTCAGCAACTATAGGAGCTATATCTTTAGGTTCTTTTCCTTTTAATAGGGGCTCTTTTCTTAAATTTATAAATCTTTCCACATCTTTTTTATTAAGGTTTGATAAACCAAAATGTGTGTCACACAAAGTAAGTGTTTTGACATTATTAGAATATTTTTCATAAAATAAAGTTGCGATTTGTCCACCCATTGAAAGTCCAACAATATGAGCTTTTTCTTTATTAAAATAATCTAAAACTTTTTTTAAGTCGTCCAATATGTCATCAAATTTTAGTGCTCCTTCATAATCATCGCTTTCACCATACCCTCTTGTATCCCATGCAACTGACAAAAACTTATCAGAAAAAAAATTAAGGTTGTCTTTCCAGTTCTTTTTATTTCCTCCAATTCCATGAAGAAAAATTAACATTTCACCGTCACCAGCATAGTCAACTGAGATTGAAGGGCTTTTACCAATTTTAGTACTCTTGACGTTCATATAATTTAAAACCTACTTCCAGGCGATTTTAGAAACTCTAATTCCGATTCACTTGATTTTCTACCTAATATTTTATTTCTATGAGGAAACCTTGAAAATTTTTCTATAATTTTTTTGTGTTTCAAAGCGTATTTGAATGTATTTTCATTAGTAAACTTTTTAAAAAAAGGCAAACCAAGTTCATGATCAATTATATTTTCACTATGCATAATTGGCATTAAAAAAAAACTATTATAGTGAAATTTACATTTCATAAGAAAATTATTTTCAATAGCAGTTTTAGATAATTCTAAAGCTGTTTTATCACCTTCAAATGCCTTAGGATTATTTCTGAAAACATTTCTTGTGAACTGATCCAGAACAAGAATATAAGAAAGGTAATTATCATAAGATATTGAAATTTGTTCAATATTAATCTTTAAACATATTTCTATATTTTTTTTAAATTTTGTCCTTAACAGTTGATCAAAACTCTCACTTTTTTTGAACCACATATTAGGTGTGCATTGAACGAACCAAAAATCTAGAATTAATCTGGTATCAATCACTATTTAAACTTCTTAAAATTTTACCAATCTCTTTTCCCATTTCTTCTTGACCAAAAAAAGGAGCATTTTCACAAGCTTCTGCAAGATAATTAAAATTTTTTGTTTCTAAGTATTTTGTCCATAGAAGACGCATTTGATTTTCAATATTCATATTTATCCACGCTTTTTATTGACTGTTTGTATTTTAAAAAAAGATAAAACATTATTAATAAATTAATTAAATTCCAAAAAATTCCATTTAAAAATGCCATCTGATAAGAGTTAGTATAATCATAAATTTCCCCTGACAACCATCCTCCAAGTGACATCCCAACTATAGTCGCAAAAATTAATAAACCAACTCTTTCAGCAACTTCATTTTCTGGTAAAAACTTACTAATTATAACTGCGTAAATTGGAACAATACCACCTTGGGATAAACCAAAACAAATTGCCACTATATATAGCGATAATTGGCTATTAAAGGGTAAAAACATTGACAGAGAAATTGCTTGTAAAGTTGATCCAAGTATTAAAGTTTGAATTGGACCTATTTTGTCAGATAAGAAACCAAATAGTACTCTACTAGTTACAGCAGCAAATAGCATAAAGGATAATATTTCAGTTCCCACAGCTATCCCAAAACCACTATCAATGCATAAAGGAACAATATGTACCTGTGGCATTGACATCGCAACGCAGCAAAAAACACCAGCAAACATTAGTAAAACTTGAATTTTCTTGTCACTAATTGATAATTTTATATTAGAATTCACATTTTCTTCTTTTTTTATTTTAGAGATATCATTTTTTAAATTTGGTGACTTTTCCCCAAGAAAATAAAATAATATTGGGATAAAAATACTACAAACTAATGCAATAAAAAGATGAGCCTCTCTCCATTCACCATCTAAAAGAAAATCCTTAATTACAAAAGGCCAAACTGCTCCACAAAGATGTTGACCACTCGCAACTAAAGATACTGCAAGCCCTTTTCTTTTATAAAAAAATCTTGAAATATCAGCCATCATTGGCCCAAAAAATGCGGCAGCAGAAAAACCTAAGAAAAATTGAATTATTGAAAGCCACATAACATTGTTAGCTAGTGTTGAAATTAAATATGAAAAAACCAAAAGAGTTAAAGCAAATATTATAGGTTTTGTAATTCCTATTTTATCTAGCATTCTCCCTATAATGACATTACCTATTCCATATCCAAACATAGTTGCTACATAGGGGTATGTAGATGCAGCTCTATCAAGGACAAATTCACTTTGAATATTAGGCATTATAATTACTACTGACCACATTCCTGCAGTGCCAATAACGCTCATTATAAAAATTATTATTAATCTAATCCATGCCTGACTACTATCAATGTCGATCAAATTTTTGTTCATTTGTAGTTGCTCTTCATGTTTATTTGATTAACATATTTATAAGATTAAACAACATGATATGTTCATAGTTTAGGGAGGTTGTTGATGATATTATCCAAAGACGAAGTGAATTTTTACAACGATAAGGGATATTTACTGGTTGAGGATGTAATTACGGAAGATCAACACAAGGAAATGTTAGCTTTAGTAAAAGATTTTTTTGAAAGATCTAAAAACGTAAAAGAAAATGATAATATTTTTGATCTTGAAGATGGACACTGTTCAACTAACCCCAGACTAAAAAGAGTAAAGCAGCCTCATCAACATTCTCAATTTTTTTGGGATATAATAAAACAATCTAAAATTGAAGGGATACTTATTGATCTTTTAGGCAAAGATATTTCTCTAAAAACAAGTAAATTGAATACTAAATCTCCTGGAGGTGGTGCTGCAGTTGAATGGCATCAAGATTGGGCCTTTTATCCACACACAAATGATAATGTTTTAGCATTAGGTTTAATGCTTAATGATGTGGATATTGATAACGGACCGTTAATGGTTATACCCGAAAGCCACAAGGGTCCAGTTCTAAGTCATAACAATAATGGAGTTTTTTGTGGCGCAATTAATCCAGATGATAAATTTTTTGATATTGACAAAGCTGTTACTCTTACAGGAAAAGCCAGATCCATGACAATTCATCACGCTAGAACTCTTCATGGCTCAGCACCAAATAATAGCCAAAAAGATAGATTAATGCTGTTTTATGAGTGTAATTCTGCTGATGCATGGCCTTTAGTAGGTGTTGGTGCCTATTTAAAAAATAATGATCCAATAGAGTTATGTAAACAATTAGAAAAACAGATGGTTTGTGGGGAAGTGAGTTATCAACCTAGAATGGAAAGTGTTCCTGTAGTAATACCTTTGCCACCAGCTCCAGATCATGGATCAATTTTCACAACACAAAAAACTGGAGGCGCAAAGTCAGCTTTTTAATTTTTGTAATCTGGTGATTGTCTCTCGAGTTTTCTTAATAAAGCTGGCCAAGCAAGTCTATCTCTGCCTAAATCAAACATGCCAATAGATTGATCTTGTGTTGTTTTGATAGCTTCCTTTGAAGGTAAATTAATGGACCCTGCTGATTGAGCTCTTATCTGAGCGGAACACGCTCTTTCAAGAAAATATATACCCATAAAAGCAATACCACACGTTTGTCCTACTGACAAAGTTCCGTGATTTCGTAATATAAACAGATTTTTGTCACCTATATCTTCAACTAATCTTTCTTTTTCAGTATGATCTAAAGCTAGACCTTCATAATCATGATAGGCTATATGAGGATGTATCAACATTGATGTTTGACTTATTGGTAACAAACCATCTTTCTGAATAGATACCGCAACACCGTCATTAGTATGAAGATGAAGAACACACTGCGCATCTTCTCTTGCTGAATGTATCGCACTATGAATTGTAAATCCTGCAGGATTAACTTCATATGGAGTGTCTATAACTGAATTACCATTAAGGTCAATTTTTACTAAACTTGATGCTGTAATTTCATCAAACATTAGCCCATAAGGATTTATAAGAAAATGATGTTCTGGACCAGGTATTCTTAATGAAACATGTGTATATATTAAGTCATCCCATCCATAGAGTGCAATAAGTCTATAGGTTGCAGCGAGATCTAGTCTAAGTTGCCATTCTTCTTGGGTTATCTGACTTTTTAGTTTATTAGTATCGATCATATAATTCATGACATATTACCCTTCATTTTATTTCCAAATGTTTAAGAACAAATATATAATATTATTATTCTTCTATAATTTCTATTTCTCTCTTTAATTTTGTTTTCATTTCTTTTTTATGTAATTTAATTTTAAGTATTCCACTTACTAATTCTGCATCATCAACTTCTATATTTTGTTCTAACCTAAAAGTTTGTTTAACCGAGTTTGTACGAATACCTTTATGAATAATACCTTCAAAAGGAGTTTTTGTTTTTTCCTTCACTTCTAACATCAAAAAATTATTTAATTGTTCAATAGTTATTTGGTCCTGAGTTACACCGGCTAGAGCAATATTTATTTCATAATTATTATTGTCATATTTTAGAATATCGAAGGCTACATTGGCTTGAGGTTTAATATTAGATAAATTTTCTATTTCGTTAAAAATATCGTCATAACCAACATAAAACTTAAATATTTGTTTTTGTTCAAGGCTCATATCATTGGTCTATTCTAAAAACTCTTTCACCCTCAATTAATTTAATCTTGGTATTACCTTTAACTTCATTGAGTTCGTCGGCCATTATTTTCATAACTTTTGTAGCATCATTTTTGTTTTTAAAAGATGAAATAACAAAACCTGTAGTATCTGAAACTCTGTAGACCTCACAACTCAACTGACCGTTTTTAATATTTCTAGGTATCATAACATTTTGAAAAAATGCTGTTAACATATCACAATTGACTTTATAAGTAGACTGAAATTCTGCTATTCGAGAGTTCATTTTTTACCTCTTGTTAATTACATAACTAGTATGTAATTTTATATTATTAATTTAATTTACAAAAAGTAACAATATGAAGATTTTTTATTTTTTATTTTTTATTTTTATTTATTCTCAAAGCCAAGCTCATGAATGTGTTTTAACAGGGACATCTGCTAAAGACATAACTATTTATAATGCCTGTAAAGCTGATGCCAAGAATAAAAAGCCTATAAATAACGATTTAAATAATACTCTATTAAAAGCAAAAATTAAAAAATTGAAAAATGAAAACAACAATCTCAAAAATCAATTATTAGATATTAAAATCAGATTAAATTCATTATTAGCAAGAGTTAATTCATATATTAATTAACAAAGAAGGCATATTATATAAAATGAAAAAAGCTTTAGTTATAGGTGTTGGACCTCTTAATGGTCTTGGTGGACAACTTTGTAAAAAAATTGCTCAAAACAACTTTGAAGTATTTGTAGCGGGTAGAACAATTAAGTCATTAAATAAAGTCGTAGAAAGTATTATCGAAGAAGGTAATTACGCTAAACCAATAGTTGTTGATACAACAGATGAAAATCAAATCAAAATGATGATTAGAGAAATTGGTTCAGGTTTAGATTTTGCTGTCTACAATGTTGGGAATAGTACACCTGGCAAAATAATTGACATGGAGCCAAGTTATTTTAGGCAGAGTTGGGAATCTGGATGCTATGGTGGATTTTTATTTGCCAAAGAAGTCATAAAAGTATTTTTAAAAGAGAATACCCCTGGCACACTTTTGTTTACAGGTGCTAGTGCGTCTTTAAGGGGTAAATCAAACTTTGGAGCATTTAATTCAGCAAAAGGTGCTCTTCGTAATTTAGCCCAAGCAATTGCAAAAGAATATGCTGAAAACTCAATTCATGTAGGTCATATTATTGTTGATGGAGGTTTGGCAGGTGAGAGGATAAAACAAAGAGTGTCTGATTTTGATGAAAGAGTAAAAGATGGAAAATTAATAGATATAGATAGTGTCACTGATGCTTACATGTATTTATATAATCAAAATAAAAATGCGTGGACTTTTGAATTAGATATAAGAACATCTAAAGAAAATTGGTAATAGGAAGGAATTTGAAATGAAACTTTTTGATCTAACAGGAAAAGTTGCTCTAGTTACTGGTGGAAATGGAGGTATCGGTTTAGCGATGTCAAAAGCTATGGGAGAAGCTGGAGCTAAAATTATAATAGCTGGTAGAAATGAAGAGAAAAACACTCAATCAATTAAAATTTTAAATTCTCAAAATATAGAATGTAAATCCTTTCAAGTTGATGTTGTTGACGAGAACTCATGCAATAAACTGATTGAGAATGTCATTAGTAACTTTGGCAAATTAAATATATTAGTAAATAATGCAGGGACTAATATTAGAAAGAGACCTGAGGAATACGAACTTGATGAGTGGAAAGGAATAATAGACACAAATTTAATAAGCATGTTTACATGTTCCAAGGCTTCTTTTAAGCATTTTAAAGATGCTAATGGTGGAAAAATTATAAACATTGGTTCAATGCATTCTTTGTTTGGTGCCCCGCTCGGTAGTGCCTATTCTGCTAGTAAAGGTGGAGTTGTTCAATTAACAAAAAGTCTTGCTAATGCTTGGGCAAAAGATAATGTTCAAGTAAACGCAGTACTTCCAGGTTACATAGATACATCACTAACTCGACAGGCGAGGATAGATATTCCAGAACTTCAAAGTAGAGTTGAAGAGAGAACACCAGTAGGTCGATGGGGAGAGCCAGATGATTTAGGTGGCATAGCTGTGTTTTTATCAAGTGAGGGATCTAATTATATTACTGGAACAGCTATACCAGTAGACGGCGGTTATTCTATAAATGGATAAATTTTAATTATTAAAATTTTTCTTTAAAAAATAGTTCTTTATGTTGGGGGTATAAAATGAATAATGTGTTCAAAGGGTGTATGCCAGCGCTTATGACACCTTGTAATAATGATTATTCTCCAAACTTTGAATTACTTCTTGGTAAAGCTAAAGAATTAATCGACACTGGAATGTCAGCAGTGATTTACTGCGGCTCTATGGGTGATTGGCCACTCCTTTCAGACGAGCAGAGGCAACAAGGTGTTGCTAAATTAGTAAATGCAGGTATTCCCACAATTGTAGGGACAGGAGCTATTAATTCAAAAAAAGCGACAGCTCATGCACAGCACGCCCAAGAGGTAGGAGCGCTTGGTCTAATGGTTATACCAAGAGTACTCTCAAGGGGACCGTCATTAATAGCTCAAAGATCTCATTTTGCTTCGATATTAAGCGCAGCACCAGACCTACCAGCAGTAATCTACAATAGTCATTATTATGGTTTCTCAACAAAAGCAGATCTATTTTTTGATTTAAGGCGAGAATTTCCAAATTTGGTTGGATTCAAGGAATTTGGAGGCTCAAAAGATTTAACCTATGCAGCAGAAAATATTACATCGCAAGATGAAAATATATCATTAATGATAGGTGTTGATACAACAGTTTTTCATGGTTACGTCAATTGTGGTGCAGTAGGTGCAATAACTGGCGTTGGTAATGCTTTCCCGAATGAAGTGTTGCATTTAATAAATTTATGTGAAAAAGCAGCTACTGGTGACCCTGTTTCAAGATCAAAAGCTATAGAACTTGAAGATGCGTTGGCTATTTTATCATCATTTGATGAAGGTCCCGACTTAGTTCTTTATTATAAATTTTTAATGGTTCTTAACGGCGATAAAGGTTACGATTTACATTTTAATCCAACAGACAAATTAAGTGATAGCCAAAAAATGTACGCAAAAAAACAATATGATTTATTTATAAAGTGGTATTCAAGTTGGAAAAACAGTTAAGTTAAAAATATATTTTATTTGTATTATTTTTTGTC
The DNA here is from genome assembly GCA_902517275.1 of uncultured SAR116 cluster alpha proteobacterium. Classification (GTDB taxonomy): domain Bacteria; phylum Pseudomonadota; class Alphaproteobacteria; order Puniceispirillales; family Marisalimonadaceae; genus Marisalimonas. The sequence continues at coordinate 48,905 of CABYBQ010000002.1, read as the reverse complement.
AACACTATTTACTCCAGACGTGTCAACTGTTGAATTATTGTTAATTGTATGATTTTTTTTATTTTTCATTTGTTTACATGCTTCTTTTATCACCAAACCAATTACGATACCGCTAGTTAATCCTATTGCTGTTCCTTTTAATAAACCTAATCCAAACATTAAAATCACCTCAAAGATTAATGGTGAACGCGAGAGGATTCGAACCTCTGACCTACTGCTTAGAAGGCAGTTGCTCTATCCAGCTGAGCTACGCGTCCATAGTTATATTTTTATTATTTATTACTTAAAAATACTTAAGTCAAAACAAATGTATTAAAAATTTGTATAAATTTAATTTAAAAACTATCAAAAATTAGTAATAAAATATTTTTTGCATACAGGTCATTGGTTTAGGTATCTTATCTAATTTTTCGATCCCAAGGCCGACACTTAGTACTATAGATGACAGCTTCGAGGTAACCTTGTCAAAAGTCCATGCAAAATCAGTTGTTTTAAAAAAATCTTTATCTTCCCAAATCACATAAGCACCTTGTTTTTCAGCTAAAAGATTTCCTATTTCAATAAATTTACCATTAATTCGTCTATATGCTTTTGGATTATCCATATCTTTTGATCTATCAAAAAGAAACTCAAATTTGTAATTATCATCACTGCAGTCAAAGCCAGCTGATGGTAAATATATATCATTTGCAATTAATTTAGAGGGAAATAAAAAAATAATAAAAATTAATAAAATAAAATTAACTTTAAAAAATTTCATAAATTATACTTTCTATTTATTTCTAAACATTATTCTATTAACTTAAAATATTATGTAAAATGTTTTATTGAAGGGAATTAATGACACTATTTATCGATCACGTTGTAATAACAGTAAATGACATTAATTTATCTATAGATTGTTACACTAATATATTAGGAATAGAGCTAAACGATTTTACATCAACTTCTCATAATATCAAAAGAAAATCACTCAAGTTTGGTAACCAAAAAATTAATTTACACAAAAATTTAAAACCATTTGAACCGCATGCATCAAATCCAACTCCTGGATCTATGGATATTTGTTTTGTGAGTATGAAATCAATAGATCAATGGATGAAGATTTTTAAAAACTCACAAATTCAAATTGAAGAGGGCCCATTAATTAAAACAGGAGCAAATGGCCCGATAAAATCTATTTACATAAGAGATCCTGATAATAATTTAATTGAAATCTCTAACGAAATTTAAAATTAAAGATTTATATAATTTGAGTTAAACTGACTAATTCACGTGTTCTGGTAACTTTAAAATCCCATTTTTTATCAAATTTTTTTATAAGTGATTTTAATTTTTCTGAATCCATTGCATTTTTTGCTTTTTTAATATTTTCAAATTCATATATAGCAAGATGAAAATTTGAATTTTCTACCCACCCTCTTTTTGCATTTTTAGCCATAAACTGTTTCTTAGCTTCATATAAATGTTCATTTTCATACCAATAATCAAAATCTTTACTATCTATCTGACTAGTATCAGATTTAACAATAAGGTAAGCTGACATGTTTTACTCCTCATAAACTATAAAACTTCAGTAATATTAATTTATATCAACTCAATATTAAAAATAAAAATATTGACAAAAACTTATTATAGTTCTGTTATAATAATTAGGTATTTAGGAGTTATATATGAACTTTAAAATATTTGGAAAGCAAGTTAAAGTTGGTGAAACTTTTTCCAAATATGCAGAATTAAATCTTTTAGAATCAATCCAAAAATATTTTCCTAAACCAATCTCATCAATAATAAGTGTTTCTAAAAATAACAAATTATTTCATATAATAATTGTACTTCATATTAATAAAAAAATGGAGTTTACAGCTCAATCCTCTGGACAAACTGCTAAACTAGCATTCAATGAAACCTTAGAAAAATTGTCAAAACAATTACGAAGATATAAAAGAAAAATTAAAAATTATAAAAATAATGAAAATAATAATAAAGCAAACTCCTTAAATGCTCAATTTCACATAATTAATGAACCTCCGACGTCAATTTCAAAACAAAAAGAAACAAATTATCAAGAACCACTTATTTTTGCAGAGTTGGATACTGAAATTGAAGAATTGACTGTCATAGACGCTCTAGAAAAAATGAAAATGGGAAATATTTCAGCTTTAATGTTTAGAAATAAAAAACATAGTGGATTAAACATGGTTTATAAAAGAGATGATGGTCTAATTGGTTGGGTTGATCCAAGAGGCAATAGAAATTTTGCAAAAATATAATTAATTTAGTTATTGAGCTGCTCTAAGCGTTTGTCACGTCTACACATGAATCTGTAGTATTCATATTTGTAACTTTGCTTTTTATAATAATCTTGATGTTCTAATCTAACTGGATAAAACTTAGTCTCTTTTTCTATAGGTACTATAGATGTTTTTGGAGCTAACGATAAGATAATAGATTTTTCTTCATTTGTTTTATAATAAATAGCCGGACTATAAGATCTTCCACGGTCACAAAACTGTCCGTTATTATCTTCATAATCAATTGTTTTAAACACATGAACTACTAACTCTTTGAAACTAATTATTTTAGGGTTATATTCAACTAAAGCAGCTTCACGATGATCTCCCCATTGCCCAGGGATGTATTTAGGATCTTTTGTAGTACCTGCAGTGAAGCCACTTATTACCTCATTAACCCCCTTCAATTTTTCAGTATCTGCTTCTGTACACCAAAAACAGCCACCAGAATAAACAAAGGTCTCAGCTAATGATGAAAAACTGGAAAAAATTAATAAATTAAAAAAAAAGAAGACTTTAATAATAATTTTATTCATTATTTTATATTAGTTTATAACCAAAGTTTTACAATAAAATATTTTACATCTTTTAAAGGGTTGAACTGAAATGGAGAAATTTAAATCAAATGTAGATAATAAAGCTTTAGAAGACTTAAATTTTAAAATTACGAATGGTAGACTTTTAGACTGGGGGTCGGATTATAACAATGATGCAGGTATTTCATTTAGTAAATTATCATACATAATTGACTACTGGAAAAATCAATTTTCATGGAAAAAAGAGGAAAGTAATCTAAATAAATTTAATCAATTTATTTTTACTAAGGATAGTGTAAAAACACATTTTTTGCATGTAAAATCAACTGAAGAGAATGCTCTGCCTCTTCTTTTAATTCATGGATGGCCTGGTTCATTTTTTGAATTTTTAGATATAATTCCTTTACTAACAAATCCTGAAAAAAATAGTCTTGAAGGTAATCAACCTTTTGATTTAATAATTCCTACTTTACCAAATGTAGGTTTTTCATTTTCTCCATCGCAAAAACCATTGAGCTTGCAAGAAATTTCTAGCCATTTTATTGACTTGATGAATACCCTTGGCTACGAAAAATATTTCATACAAGGTGGTGATTTAGGATCATTTATAGCTTCGATTATGGCTGTTAACGCTCCAAAAAATATTTCAGGTGTTCACTTGAATATGCTGCCGCTACCTAGAGGTCTTGATAAAGAAGCTAATAATCCAGAAGAAGCCATATATTATGAAAAGCTAAAACACTTTATGAAATTTGAGACAGGCTATCAACAAATTCAGGGTACTAAACCCTTTACATTAGCACATGCTCTAAATTCATCTCCTGTGGCGTTATGTGCATATATTGCTGAAAAATTTTATACTTGGACAGATAATGATAATGATCTATTTGATAAAATTAATATAAATACTATGTTAGCTAATATATCTTTATACTGGTTTTCTGGATGTATAGGTGCCTCTTTTTGGCCATATTTTATGCGTCACAGATCGGTTGATTGGCCTGTTAACAAAAATTCACCAATCAATGTTCCAATGGGTTATAGTGAATTTCCAAAAGAGATATTTTCACCACCAATTAGTTTGGCATCTCAATTTTATAAAAATATTGTATTATGGTCATCTCATACTTCAGGCGGCCATTTTGCAGCTATGGAAAAACCAAGAGAATTAGCAATTGACATAAATAAATTTGTAAATAAGACACAATAAATTTTGTTTATTAGATCTGAGTAATATGTGAGGCTCTAATGAATAATTTTATAAGGGGGGCAGATAATGAGTTTAGAATTTTTAACTGATGATTTGTTAATTAAAAATAATAATTTTGACAGGCCTGTAATTGTTACAGGTGCTGGTGGTTGCATTGGAGCATGGATTCTTACAATTCTACATAGATCTAACATTCCTTGTATAGCTCTTGATTTGTCCAATAATAAAGATCGACTTAAACTTCTTCTTGGTAATGAAGCGTCTAAAATCAAATGGCAAGTTTGCGACATTACCGATCTTAAAATGCTAAAGAAAACTATCATAAGCTTTAATCCGGGTGCTATAATTCATCTAGCAGGTCTGCAAGTACCATTTTGTGCGGCAGATCCAGCATTAGGTGCTCGTGTCAATGTAGAGGGCACAATTAATATTCTTGAAATTGCTAAAGAAGCAAATATTAAGAGGACTGTCTATGCTTCGTCGGTTGCTGCCTTAGGAATGCCTCCAAAAGGTTCTTGGAAAGAAACGTTATATGGTGCATATAAACTAGCTAATGAGCATACAGCTTTTGTTTATTGGGCTGACTGGGAGGTTCCATCTATCGGCATTAGACCTAATATTGTATATGGTTTAGCTAGAGATCAAGGAATGAGTTCAAAAAACACTCTTGCTATTCAAGCTGCAGCTCTAAGCGAAAGCTTTGTAATACCATACACTGGAAAATATAGTTGGTTATATGCAGGTGAGTCAGCTTTAGCATTTATCACATCTGTAAGCAAAGATATGGTTGGCTCACACGTTTTTAATCTTAATGGTCCATGTGAAACAATAGAAAATGGGTTATCTATAATTAAGAAGTTAAAAGAAAATGCATCTGTAAGCTGTATTGGTCAATCGCTACCTTTTCCTCCAGATTTAGATGATCTGCCTCTGAGAAATCATATTGGTGAATATCCTTCCATTTCCGTTGAAAAAGGGATTGAGAATACGTTGAGGGCCTTTCAAGTACTTAAAGCTGAAGGAAGATGTCCTCCTATGCCCATTTAGATTTTGTTTTAGTGATAACATTTCGAAAAGTTTAGCCAATGAAAAATAATCTTGATATGATTTTGAACGGTCCTGTTTTAAAAATGATTTGTAAACTTTCATTGCCAAATTCAATCACTGGAATTTCAATGGTGTTAATAATAATAACAGATGCCTATTTTGTCTCACAATTAGGAAATGTCCCACTCGCAAGTTTAGCTTTAGTTTTTCCATTTTTAACACTGATGCAAATGATGTCTGCTGGTGCAATTGGTGGGGCAAGTACATCATCTATTTCAAGATTTTTAGGAGCAGGATTAATTGAAGATGCTAATTCAGCTATTTGGCATGCTGTTCTAATATGCATTTTTATGTCATTAATTTACACAGTAATATTTGGATTTCTACCAAATCACATTTATTCATTAATGGGTGGTAGCAATGATGTTTTGGACGGAGCTGTTGTTTTTTCACAGATTGCTTTTGGAGGAGCTGTCTTAACGTGGTTACTCTATATTTTTTCAGCAATTTTAAGAGCTATGGGAGAATTTGTTGTTCCTGCAAAGGTACAAATTTTAGGTTGCTTATTTCAGATCTTTTTAGGTGGGGTTTTTACAGTAGGTTGGTTTGGGTTTAAAAGTTTTGGTATTATTGGGCCAGCAATTGCCATGGTTGTTTCACATTTCCTTATGATGATATATTTATATTTTTATATTAAATATAAACAAAAAACCATAAAGCTCAGAACTTACCCTCTAAACAAAAAATCCTTTTTAGATATAATGAAAGTAGGGGCTGGAGGTCTAATCAATAGCATTACAATTGCAGGAACAGTTGCCGTCGTAACAGCTTCAGTAAGTCATTATGGCATTGAAGCTCTTGCTGGTTACGGTCTTGGAAGTAGGTTAGAAATTATAATTACTCCATTAGTATTTGGTATCGGATCTGTTCTTACAGCTGCAGTTGGTATTAATGCCGGTGCAAATCAAATGAGCAGGGCAAAAAAAATTGCTTGGGTTGGTGCAATAATATCTTTTATTATTATCGGCGTCATTAGTATAGCAGTAGCTATTTTTCCAGAACTTTGGTTATACAATTTTGAAACAAATATTTTATCTGAAAAATATGCTATTCTTTATTTAATAATAGTTGGTCCATTTTACTGCTTTTTTGCAGCAGGACAAACATTATATTTTGCTAGTCAGGGAACTGGTAAGATATTTTTTCCAGTGATAGTAGGTATAATAAGATTTTTGACTGTATCTGTTGTTTGTTATCTTACTATTACATTTTATTGGTCTTTAAGTCATATTTTTTATGCGGTATCATTTGGACTTGCTATTACTGGCATTGGTTTAAGTTTATGTATGTTAGGACCAGATTGGAATAGTGAAATTAACCAAAAAAAGATAATGAATACATAGCTATGTTTAAAACGCAAAAAAATAAAAATATTCCAACAATAATCTTCATAAGTTATTTATACCATAAATTAAAATTATAAGTAGCAATATGAACAAAAAAATTCAAATTCTTGAAGAAAAAATTACTCTTTTTCAAAATGAGATAATAAGTATGAGTGACGAAATCTATAATCAACAAAAAGAGATACAAGAACTTATGTTGCAAATTAAAACATTAAAATTAGATATAGAAAATATGCAAAATAATAACACAGATAAATTAAATATTTCTGATGACGTTCCACCACATTATTAAATTTACTCAGCTTGCTTGACTTCTGTAATATAAAATATCAAGTTAATATCATTCAAAAACTTTTAGAATGGTCAATGGAAAATTCAACAGCTTACATTTATTTGATTTTAGGTCTTGGTTTTATATTTCTTTATAGAGTTCTAAAAAAAAGATGGAAAATTCAAGATAATAAAAAGAAAACATTATTTAAATTTTTATTTAATAATCTAAATAATAAGAAATAGATCATAATTATCATTGGGGTGAATTCTTATGAACAACCTAAACTATCTTATAAATCTTCTTAATTATAATAGTTGGGCTAACGATGAATTTTTTAAAGTTATAGTTCAATTATCTCCTGATGAAATTAATAAACAACGTAAATCTTTCATGAATAGTATAAGAAATTCTTTAAATCACTTATTGGTTATAGATAAGGTTTGGCTTGCTAATATGAAACAAGAAAAACACGCTTTTGATCACCTTCAGACTATATTATTTGAAGATATACAAGAGCTCTGGGAAGCCAAACAAAAAGAAGAAACATCAATTAAAAAGTATACTGCTAATTTATCTGATGATGATTTACTTGAGTTAGTTGATTGTGATTTAATTGGTGGTAACAAAGTTTCTATGTCTAGATCTATGATTATAACGCACCTTGTGATGCATGGTGGTTATCATAGAGGTATAATTGCAGAAATGTTTGGTCAAATTCCTTCACCTCCTATTGCACAAGATATAACTACTTGGGAAAAATCTAAGAAATTAAATTAACACTCTTTAAGGACTTTAATTATGCATGCAGCTGAGTTAATTTGGAACAGTTGGGAAAATGGCCAAAAAATTGTATCTTTGCCCAAAAAATTAATTCCAAGTTCACGAAAAGAAGCTTATAAAATTCAGGAAAATTTAGAAAAATTTAGTAATGACATCATTGTAGGTTGGAAGATCGCTGCAACTAGTAAAGAAGGACAAAAACATATTGGTGTTGGAGGACCTTTAGCAGGTAGAATTTTACATAAAAAACTTTATAAACCAGAAGACACTCTTATTTTTGGTCATAATAAAATGGCTGTTGCAGAGCCGGAATTTGCTTTTAAAATAGGAGAAACTTTAAAACCTACAAAAACATTATATAATCTTGAAGATGTTATGAAGTTAGTTGAATCATTGCATCTTTCAATAGAGTTACCTGATTCTCGCTTTAAAAGTTTTGCAACTGTTGGAGAGTTTAACTTAATTTTAGATAATGCATGTGCACACCAGTTTGCAATCTCACAAGGAATAGACTATCCTTGGCAATCACTTGATTTATCAAAACACAAAGTCAAAATATTTAATTCTGCAAATCTTCAGCATGACGGCATTGGAGCCAATGTTTTGGGAGACCCTAGAATTGCCTTAACTTGGTTGGTAAATGAATTATCACAAAATGATATTACCTTTCATAAAGGTATGATTGTTTCTACAGGAACGTGTTCAATTCCATTACCAATAAAATCTGGAGATAAAATTACAGCTGATTTTGGTGATTTGGGCTCTATTAGTATTAATACAAAATGATAAAATTCTTATTTATTATAGTAATAATGGTTGTACTTATCTTTTTTTTGAAAAATCATTCTACAAAAATTATAACTTTTTTCAAAAGATTGTTTAGTAACCCAATGATTAGGGCTCTAGCATTCAGAGGCCTTTGGAGAGTTTTAAGATTATTAATTTTTAGAAGATAATTAGTTTATTAGACTTTTATAAAAACGTAGAAAGTATGGAAAAATATTTTCAACAATTTTAACAACCCCTTTTTTATTCGGGTGTATCATATCTTTTTGATTATGAGAAGGCTCCAAAGCTACATCTTTCAAAAAGAATGGATAAAAAAATACATCGTATTTTTTAGACAAGCTTGGGTAAATGGCATTAAATTCATTTACATATTCCTTTCCAAGGTTAGACGGTGCTTTCATACCGATAAGCATTGTAGGAATTTTATTTTTTTTTAAATGTGTTAAGATATTCTCAATATTTCTATAAGTTATTATGGGATTAATTCCTCTTAATGCATCGTTGGCACCAATTGAAATTATTACTGCGTCATAATCTTCTTCTAATACCCATTTAAATCTATTCAATAAACCGGTAGAAGTTTCACCAGAAACTCCAGAATTAATCAGCTTTAAATTAATTTTAGAATGATTGATTTTATTTTGTAATTGATTAACGAAACCATCTTCTTTTAATAATCCATATCCTGCAATTAGACTGTCGCCAAAAACAATAACTTTTGTTGTTTTAGAATGTGCTGTATTTACAACAAATGATATAAAGAAAAAAATTGTAAATGTAAGTTTTTTTATATAATCCATTATTAACTAGAAACCATACTTTCCATTTGTCTACAAGAAAGATAATTAGAAAACAACATAATAAATTGATGTAATTTCAAATGAATAATAATAGTAAAAAACATATAATTGAGCTGGAAAATGTTCATGTCAGCTTAAAAAGTAATGTAGAAACAGTTAATATTTTAAAAGGAATAAACTTAAAAATTCTTAAAAACAATAGCATTAGTGTAATTGGTGAAAGTGGAGCAGGAAAATCTACATTAGCAATGACAATAGCTGGCTTAGAATTAATCTCTAAAGGGAAAATTTTTTTTAAAGGTTTAGCAATTCATGACTTGGAAGAAGATGAATTAGCTAATTATAGATCAAAAAATGTAGGTATTATTTTTCAATCTTTTAATTTATTACCATCAATGACTGCTTTAGAGAATGTTAACTTGCCCAATCAAATTTCTGGAGTATTAATTGATGACAAAAAAGGAACTGAGTTGTTAAAGTCAGTTGGGCTTAAAAAAAGACTCAATCATTATCCCCACCAACTATCTGGAGGTGAGCAACAAAGAGTTGCAATTGCTAGATCTTTAATATCTTCTCCAGAAATAATAATTGCAGATGAACCCACTGGCAATTTAGATAAAAGAAACAGTGAAGAAGTTATGAAATTAATTTTCAAACTACAGAGTGATTTTGCTTCAACGCTAATATTAGTTACACATGATGAGACAATTGCTAAGCAATGTAATAAAATAATTAAATTAGATAATGGTTTAATTGTTAAAGATGAATAATTTTAAATTTTGGAAATTATCAATTAAAGAATTACGAGGATCTTTCAATGAATTTAAGATTGTTATAACTTCGATATTTTTGGGCATTTTCATAATTAGTGCTGTAGGAAGTTTATCTGAAAACCTAAAATTTGAAATTAATAATCAAAGATCTCAGCTTCTTGGAGGAAGTTTTGAACTTTCTACTACATATCAGAAATTTCCTCAAAAAATTAAAAAATGGCTAGAGGTTAATGGAAAAGTCTCAGAAGTGATTGAGTTGAGGACTATGTTGTCTTCAAACAAAAACTTAAATAATAAACGTCGATTAGTTGAATTGAAAGCAGTTGATGAAAACTGGCCTTTGATAGGCAGTGTTTCAATTACACCTAATCAAACATTAAATCAGTCTATAAATAACACTAACGTCAATGGAGTTTTGATTGATAAAAATGTAAAAAATCAGCTTAGCCTTGATTTAGGTGATACACTTGATTTAGGTGATTCAAGAATAGTAATTAAAGGAATTATAAAAAAAGAACCAGATAGAATGTTTTCATTTGCAACTTTTGGTTCTCGAGTTCTTTTGTCAATTAAAACATTACGAAAAACAAATTTAATTGTCCCAGGTTCATTAGTAAAATATAAAATAAAATTTATTCCAAACAAAAACAATATCAATTTATCATACTTAAACAAGTTAGTTGAAGGTACTAATATCACTGTTAGGGGTATTAATAGTAGTACTAATAATTTTAATAACTTTATAGAAAGGACTTCTCTTTTTATTTCTATGGTCGGATTAATTACTCTTTTAATATCAGGAATTGGTATTTCTAATGGTGTAAAAGGTTATATAATCAAAAAAATTAAGAATATTGCGATTTTGAAATCATTAGGAGCTAAAAATATACAAGTTTTTTTAATTTACCTTTTTCAAGTCATGGTTATTTTTTTACTTAGCATAATACCTGCTTTACTTGCGGGAATATCAATGCCTTTTTTATTGTCACCAATAATTAGTTCAGAATTATTTGATACCTTTCAAGCAACAATTTTTTTAAAACCAATTATTATTAGTTTTTCTTTTGGTTTAATAGTTTGTCTATTATTTACAATAATACCAATTGCAAGTACCTATAAAATTAAACCAATACAACTAATAAGACACGCAGCTCATAACATTCATAATCAAAGCTCCAAAAAAATAAAAATATTCATATTTTTTTTAATTTGTTTGTTGTCTTACTTAACAGTGATTATGACCAACGACATTAAATTATCAGCTTATATTTTTACATCAATTTTTATTTCTTTTATAATATTAAGTGCATTAACTAATATATATTTTTATATTTTAAAAAAGATAAATTTTAAGATTGGATCTCTATCTGAACTTGTAAGAAAATCAATTATTAGTAAGAATTCTTTTTCTAAGACAATAGTTGTTTCATTCAGTATAGGTTTATCACTTTTAATTAGTCTTAATATAATTGAAGAAAGTTTAGATAATAAAATCTCAAAAACTATTAATCAAGAAGCTCCTAATCATTTTTTAATTGATATTCAACCAAACCAAATTGATACAATTAATAAGTTAGCTTCTTCATCAAAAGATATTTTATTTCTTAATTCTCAACCAATGTTACGAGGTCGTATTACTGAAATAAATGACATTAAGGTTGAAAATTTAAAAGTAAATAAAGATGTCGAATGGGTACTTAAAAGAGATAGAGCATTTTCTTGGACTAACGAAAGACCTAAAAACTCTAAGCTAATATCAGGAAAATGGTGGAAAAAAGACTATAATGGTCCTTTATTAGTATCAATGGGTGATAAAATTGCCAAAGGAATGAATGTGAAAATTGGTGATAATATACGATTTAATATTTTAGGTAGAAATTTTGAAGCTACGATTTTTAATACAAGAGAAATTATTTGGGAGAATATGAATATTAATTTTATTTTTGTATTAAGTGAAAGTAGTTTAACTAATGCCCCGCACACTTGGATTGCCTCAACTACGAGTGAAAACAAAGAAATAAATAATAATTTTGTAGAAAAAGTAGTCACTAAATTTTCAAATATATCTTCTATTTCAATAGAAGAAAGTTACAAAGCAATTAAGTCAATTTTAAATTTACTAATAATTATAATTAACTCTATTGCTTTAATAACACTTTTGTCAGGAGTTATAGTTTTAACAGGTATATTAGATGTAAGCAAAAAAGATAAGTTATATGAGATAGCAATATTTAAAATATTAGGAGCAAGTCCAAAAAAAATATCATTACTATGGCTATATGAATATTTAATAATTGGTCTAATGGCATCACTTATTTCTTTGTTAATCGGATGCTTGGTAAGTTTTATTTTACTATACTTCGTTTTTAATGTTGATTTTTACGTAAATTACTTAACCTTAATTATTTTGTCTTTTATTGTTCCAACTGTGGTGACAGTTTTTAGCTTTTTTAAAATGATTAAACTAGTTCTTTCTAAGCCGCTTCATGTTTTGAGAGCTCATAATCATTAAATATCCATAAACTCAAAATTAATAAATGTTAAATTTTAATTTTTATAAAAATCATATATATGTTCAATTCAACTGAAATCAGGATAAAACATGCATTTTAAAAAATTAGGTAAGTCAGATTTAAAAGTTTCATCATATTGTCTAGGAACAATGACTTTTGGAGAAACAACTTCAGAAGATGACGGACACAGTCAAATAGATCAGTCATTGGAATATGGGATTAATTTTTTTGATACAGCTGAAATGTATCCAACTTGCCCACTTCGTGCAGAAACTACTGGAAATACAGAAACTATAATTGGCAATTGGATAGGAAAAAATAAATCTAAAAGATCTGATATTATTCTAGCTAGTAAAATATCTGGGAAAGGTTACAAAGCCGTCAGGAATGGTGAGGGTATCAATGAAAAATCAGTAAAGATAGCGATTGAAGGTAGTTTAAAAAAATTGAAAACTGATTATTTAGATCTTTATCAATTACATTGGCCAAACAGAGGTTCATATCACTTTAGACAAAATTGGAATTATAACCCAACAACCCAAGACACAGTGTCTGCCAAAGAAAATATTTTACAGGTTTTAAGAGCTTTGGCTGATATACAAAAAGAAGGAAAAATTAGGTATATTGGCTTATCTAATGAAACTTGTTGGGGTACTACTCAATTTATTCATTATTTAAAAGAATTTCCTAATCTTACTCTGGCCTCCACTCAAAATGAATATAGTTTACTTTGTAGATTATATGACCTTGATATGGCTGAAATGTCTTATCATGAAAATATTAGTTTGTTAGCTTATTCTCCTTTAGCAGGAGGGTTTCTTACAGGTAAGTATATGGAAGATAAAGTGCCAGACAACTCTAGACTTTCGAGAGTACCAAGTTTATTTGGTAGAATTAACGATAATTCCACTTTAGCTGTAAAAGAGTATGTATTACTTGCAAAAAAATATAATTTAGATCCAGTCCATATGGCCCTTGCTTTTTGTAATCAAAGACCTTTTATGGGCTCTGTAATTTTTGGAGCAACTGATAATTTACAGTTAACTAATATATTAAAAGGACTAGAGGTAGTACTTTCTGAAGAGATTATGTTAGAGATAAATAAGTTATATAAAAGATTTCCAATTACTTTTTAACAATATTCAAGCTTTAAATTGTTTGTCGTTTCCCCATTTTTTCACTTCTGGGTGTTCATCAACAAAATTACACACTCTATTAATGTTTGGATATTTTTTTAAGAAATTTTTTGGAAAGCCGTCTACTGCACCTGAAGTTGTCCACCCCACAAAACTCCATAAGGCAATATCTGCAATGCTAAAGTAATCAGTAATTATCAAATCGCTATTTTCAGGGATATTTTTTTCTAACATTTCGAACTTTCTTGTGAACTCTGTTTCAAAAAATTCTTTTCTTTTTACAATTTTTTTATCCGGTTCTAGATCTCTTCCTGCATTAAAAATTAACACTGTAATATCTGTAATAAAGTCCAAGAATTGATCAATTTTAGCAGCTGCAATATCGTTGTCTTTCGGATATAGATCAGATAATTTTCCACAAAATCTTGCGATACCAGCTGTTTGAGCAAAACTTTCATCGTTAACTATTAAACATGGAAGCTGATTAAATGGAATAATTGTTCCGTCGTCTAATTTACCCGAACTTCTTGCTCTCATAAATTCCTCACGGTCAACTCGGACATCATTAAATTTTATCTTGCCAATATTAAGCGCAATTCTGCTAACTTCTGCTCTCCAAAAAGGAAAGTCAAAATATATTAAAGACAAATTCATTGTTAAGTAATCTCCTGTTAAATAAAAATTTTACTAATTTCATCAAAAACTGAAAACATTACTTCTTCAGTTTTAATATTTATAGGATCTGATGCAGATGACATTCTTACTATTGTAATCTCCTTTTGAGGGTTTATCCATATATTTTGGCCATGGATCCCAATAGCACAATATTCATTATCTTTGAACCCAGTCTGGTACCATTTTGAACGATAATTTCCTTTTGGAAACCTTTCCAAATTATCTTGATTTAGATAGATACTATTATTTTTATTATTAACGAAATCTTCTATCCATGAGGCGGGTATTACTTGCCCATTCTTATTAGATCCGTGATTACGAACTAACTCAGAAATTAAAAGTAAATCATATGGTGAAACACTAATTCCTCCTGCGGCTCTGGAAGCTCCCCATTTATCAACAGTTACATTAGCTTCATGATTGATGCCTGCCTTCTTGAATAGTAAGTCAGCCATTATTTTAGAATAATTTTCACCTGAGGCCCGTTCAATAATCCATCCTAATAAATCACTATGAGGTGAACAATAATGATATTTTTTACCATGCTTCTGATTAGATTTGGGCATTGAGGAAAGAAAATCATGTAATCCTTTGAGTGTTTGCTTTGAGTGTGTTTCAGGCAAATCCCAGCCAGTGGATGATCTATACTTCTTAAATATTTCTGCTTGTCCTGTGTAGTCTTCTATAAATCCAGAAGCAATGCTCATATCAAGAACATTTCTAACAGTTGCGTCTTCATAAGCAGTTCCCTTTGTTTCTGGTAAAATATGTGAAATGTAGCTGTTAATATTAATTACTTTTTTCTCTACTAGTATTCCAGTTAACAAAGAAGTTAAAGACTTAGAAACTGAAAAAATGATATGAGGAGTATTAAACTTTGTGAATTTATCATAAAACTCAAATTTAATTTTACCCTTGTGCATTACTAAAAAAGCATCTACATCACATTTTTTTAAAATTTCTTTAAGTCTGTAAGAAGAATTTTTATGATTAATGTGTAGATCATTTATGTCTATTAACTGTTTTTGTAATTTAACCTTTTTATCAGGATTATTATAAATTGGTGATGTTGGTATTAAATTTCTTACATTTACAAATGACCAAGAATTGAAAGGATATTTTCGCCAATTATCTAGAGTAACTTGGTATTCAAATGGAGGTGGGCTACCTTTCATGATTTTATTTATTTCAAAAAAAGTCATTTTTACTCAAAAAATTAATAATCTTATCCATATTCATCATTATATTTGACAAAGCTTTATTTTGGCAATAACCCATTATAAACTTAAATAAATAGAGTTAACAATGAAATTAACACTAGATGACATTATTGATGTACATAAAAGAATTTCCAAAAATGTAAAGTGGACTGAAACCAGCTACTCAAGCTCTATTTCAGAAAAATTAGGTATTAATATTTTCTTCAAGTTTGAAAATAGACAATATACAGGCGCATTTAAAGTAAGAGGTTCTTACTCCAAGCTTTTGTCACTTTCAGATCATGAAAGAAGCTCTGGTGTAGTTGCTATGTCTGCTGGAAACCATGCGCAAGGATTAGCTTTTATATCAAATAAGATGGATATTAATTCAAATATTGTAATGCCTGAAGGAACACCATTTACAAAAATTAGAAGAACTAAAAATTTTGGTGGAAATGTTATTATTAAGGGATCTGATTTAGATGAGTCCTATCAACATGTTCAAGATCTTATAAAAGATAAAGGTTTCATTGAAGTTCATCCTTACAATGATTTAAATGTAATTTCTGGCCAAGGCACTATTTCATATGAAATGTTATCTGACTGTAATGAAATTGAAGTTCTACTGATACCGGTTGGTGGTGGTGGATTAATAGCTGGTTGTGCATTGGCAGCAAAAGAAATGAATAAAAACATAAAGGTTATTGGCGTTGAATCTGACTTGTATCCATCTTTAACAAACAAAATGTTTAATAAAAAAATCAAGTGTAAAGGATCCACTTTAGCTGAAGGTATAGCTGTTTCAAAAATAGGTGATATTCCTTTTTCTATAATTCAGGATTTTGTTGATGATGTAATTACTGTTTCAGATAAATCGATTGAAAGAGCAATAGCAATGTTAGCGGAACATGAAAAAGTTGTTGCAGAAGGGGCAGGTGCAACAGGTCTGGCTGCGTTATTACAAAATACTAACACATTTAAAGGTAAAAAAGTTGGTGTTATAATATGTGGGGGAAATATTGACTCAAAAGTTTTATCCTCAATTTTAATGAGAGACTTAGTTAGATCAGGACAGGTTACAACACTAGGTATTACGATGCCTGACAAGCCAGGGCAACTACAAATTATATCAAAAATTTGTGCAACCAATGGAGCT
Source organism: uncultured SAR116 cluster alpha proteobacterium (assembly GCA_902517275.1). Classification (GTDB taxonomy): domain Bacteria; phylum Pseudomonadota; class Alphaproteobacteria; order Puniceispirillales; family Marisalimonadaceae; genus Marisalimonas. Next base: position 32,317 of record CABYBQ010000002.1, on the reverse strand, counting down.
AACGTGCTTCAAGTCGAGCATAGTAGATTTGCAATGGATTTGTCAGCTAGTTTGGCCAAATTAAATATTACTGTTGAAACCCAAAATTCAGATCACTTAAACAAAATAATTGAAGAAATTGAAAGAAATGATTTACCAGTTGAGATCGAAGGTTTGATTTAAAGACTGTTAAATTTTTTAATTTTTTTTAAATAGGATTGTTATGAAGAGAGTTTCAATATTTATTGATGTGCAAAATATATATTATACTACAAAGCAAGTATTTAAATCTAATTTTGATTATAATAAATTTTGGAAAAAAATTACTAATGACAGGGAGGTGGTTGCTGCATTTGCTTACACTACTAACAGAAATGATACTAAACAAATACAATTTCAAAATATATTAAGGGGAATTGGTTTTGAAGTGAAATTAAAACCTTTTATTAGTAGAAACGATGGCTCATCAAAAGGGGACTGGGACGTAGGTATAACAATTGACATCATGGATTATGCACCTAAATCAGACATTATAGTTTTAGCTTCAGGTGATGGAGATTTTGATTTGTTGCTAAAAAGGGTGATTTCTAAAAATAAAATTTTTGCGGAGGTTTATGGCGTAGATGAGTTAACAGCAAATTCATTAAAGAAATCTGCGTCTAAATTTTATAAAATTGATAACAGCCTAATTCTTAATTGAACATTTAAGATATCTTTGTTAAATGAATATTAACAATCTCGTTTGACGATCCAATACGCAACTTAGGTCCCCAGCAACCAGCGCCAGACGATACATAAAGCTTTGATTTTTTGTATTCATATATTCCATAAATAAATTTAAATTTTAATTTAACTAAAAAGTTAAATGGAAAAATCTGACCATTATGAGTATGTCCTGACAACATAAGATCACTTTTATTTTTTATATTGTCCCAAATATCGGGTTTATGTGAAAGGACTAAGTTAAATAAGTTTTTTTTATTCAACTTTTCAACAAAACTTATTTTAGAAAATTTACTTTGTAAATCATCAATTCCGATTAAGTTTATTTCGTTAATTTGTATACTTGAATTTTTAAGAACTTTAATTTTAAATTTTTTTAATTGCTCAATTTTATTTTTAAAATCTTTTACATAATATTCATGGTTTCCGTTAACAAAATATATATCCTTTTTAATGTTATTTAATAAATTTAGATCATTTAATTTAAAGGAACTGGAATCTATTAGATCTCCTCCAATCAATAAAAAATCATATTCTAAAGTTTGTATTTTATTTAAGATTTTTGAAAGATGTTTAGATGTATTTGTACCTAAATGTACGTCGCTAATAAAAATTATATTATAGTTTCTATTAATTTTAGATGATTTTACAGTAATCTTTTTTAATATTACTTTTCTAGCATTAAACATTCCATAAATTGATATTATTATTATTATTAATAATGATATTATGCCTATTGTTTTTTCACTAATAGTGATAAGTGAACTAACTAAAATACTAATTGAAATGATTAAAAAACTTATAAAACCAATCCCTAAACCTTCATATACGAATATCTTAAGTGGTATAAACGTACTATGTGATCTTAGGTAATAGACAATAAGTATAAAAAATATAGCTGTGTTAATTATTAAATATTTTATGGATGTTGTTTCATTTGATAAATATTGACTGAGTGTTTCAAAAGGAAATATATAAAAAAGATAAGTCAATACAAACAAGATTATATAAAATAAATATCTGTATAACCTTTGATACATATTAAGATGATTTCAATTTAGCAAACGCAGAAAGTGCCTTTTGCCTAGATTCCTTTATATCTACAATTGGTTTTGGATAATTTTCTCCTAATTTAAGATTAGCTTTTTTTAGAATGTCATCGGGCGCTTCCCAGGGATTGAATAAATATTTATTAGGAAGTAAAGAAATTTCTGGGACAAATTTTCTGACATAATGACCATCTGGATCAAATTTTAGACCTTGGGTGATAGGGTTGAAAATTCTAAAATATGGAGCTGCATCTGCTCCGCAACCTGCAATCCACTGCCAACCCGAACTGTTACTAGCTAAGTTTGCATCTACAAGGCAGTCCCAAAACCAACGTTCGCCTTCATGCCAATGGAGTAATAGGTTTTTTACCAGAAAGGATCCAACTATCATTCTTAGTCTGTTATGCATATAGCCTGTTGACCATAATTCTCTCATTCCAGCGTCCACTATTGGGTATCCAGTTTGACCATTCTGCCATGCTTTTAGAAACAAAGGATTATCATCCCAAGCAAAATTATCAAATTTCTTTTGTAAATTTTTCTTAGGTAGATCAGGAAAATAGAACAATAAGTAATTAGAAAATTCTCTCCATCCCATTTCTGACAAAAACGTGTCAGTATCTTGTTGATGATTAATTCCGAATTTATTTAAATCCCAAACTTTAAACCATACTGTATTTGGTGAAATTTCACCCCAATGCAAATGTGGTGAAAGCCTAGATACATTTTTTTTAGATGGAAAATTTCGACCTTCTTTGTAACCTTCGATTTCAGTTTTAACAAATTCATTTAATCTATTTTTGGCAGCATTTTCTCCAACATTCCATGAGCTTATTATTTTTTCTTTCCAAGAATGTGCCGGCAATAAATTTAATTGATTAATAGACAAGCTTTTAAAGTTTTTCACTTTATGAAAATTTATCTTTTTTGGCTTTTCTAATGGACTTCTGGGTTCAACTGCATTTAGACAGCCTCTTCTATAATAGGGAGTAAAAACTTTATAGGGCGTTCCGTCATTTTTCAAAACATTCCAAGGTTCCCATAAAAGTGATCCATTAAAAGTATTTACTTCAATACCTTTTTTTTTCATATTTTCTTTTATTCTCTTATCTCTTGAAATACTCCAAGGTTCATAAACTCTATTCCAAAATATTTTATTTATTAGTTCAGATTTGCAAAGGTCAGTTAAAATTTCCTCAGGATCTCCCTTAGAAAATATTAGTTTGTTACCAAATTGTTTGTTTAGTTCATTTAATGAATAATGTAGCCAAACCTTACCTGCATTTCCTGTTATATGTTCTTTAGAATTTACAATGTCTAAAATAAAAATAGGAATTATTGATCCTGTTTTATTAGCTTCACTTAGAGCTGGATTATCACTCAACCTAAGATCTTGTCGTATCCAGTATATACTCACGTTTTGTTTCAAATCAGTCTCTTTTTAATTGAATTTTTTTAGGGATAATATTTCTATAAGTTGTAATTATATTAAATTCAACTAATTCAAATCAAATAAAAAATTATTCTTGTGTAAAATAAAACATAAGCAATAATGTTTACAAATATTTTGAAAGTCTTTTATGTCATATGAAAAACCCTATGAAGGGTTAAAAGTTATAGATTTTTCTCAAGGAGTTGCTGGGCCCTATTGTGGAATGCTCTTAGCTCAATATGGAGCTGAGGTTATTAAAATTGAGCCAAAAGATGGAGATTGGGCTAGAAATCTTGGTCAAGAATATGGACAACATTCTGCTTTTTCAGTAACTGCAAACCTTGGTAAAAAAAGTATAGTATTCGATTTAAAGAATAAAAAAAGTCAGCCTATATTAGACAAAATCATCAATGAATGTGATGTGTTTATTGAAGGTTTTAGGCCAGGGGTGATAGAAAGATTGGGGTATGGATATGAAAGGTTAAAAAATATTAATTCTAAATTAATTTATTTATCTATTTCAGGCTTTGGTCAAAAAGGTCCTATGAGCGCAAAACCAGCTATGGATCCTGTTTTGCAGGCTTTTACAGGGTTTATGTCAGAAAATAAAGGTCCTGACGATATTCCACATAGAACACCAGTTATAATTTTTGATATGACTACCGCCTTGTACGCAACCCAATTAGTAAGTTCAGCCTTATTTGCCAGAATTAAAGAAGATATTGGAAAGAAAATTGAAGTTAGTTTAATGGAGGCTGCAGCAGCTATGCAGTCGATAAGACTTATGAGTGGATACATGGAGGGGCCTTACACTCATGCTTCTTCACCATCAGGAACTTTTCAAACTAAAGATGGATGGATACAGATTATCGTTGTGAAGAATCATGAGTTTACCAAATTTTGTAATGCTGTTGGATGGGTAAATTTTCTTACTGACAAGCGCTTTTTAACTAACTCTTTAAGAAGAAAACATGAAGCTATTCTGACTAAGGAAGTACAAAAACTTTTCATTAAAGAAACAACGGGATATTGGAAAAATTTATTAAACAAATTTGAAGTTCAGAATGAAAAAGTACAAAGCTATAGAGAATTTGTAGATAGTGAACAAACTAAAGCACTAGAATTAATTTCATGGCTGGATCAACCTACTACTGATCAATCGTGGCCTGTTCCAAATATACCAGGTATGCCAAAGTTAGTTAGTGGAAGTAAATTATCAATAGCACCATCGTTGGGACAGCATACAAAAGAAATTATTGTACAGTTAGGATACAGCGAAAAAAGTATAGCAAAGCTTTTTGATGAAGAAGTAATATTTGGTATTTAAAATAACCCAGTTATTGTAAAAGTGAGAGGAATGAACATCAACAAGGCTAAATATAGCTCAGATTTTAATGTTTCACTAAAAGTATAATTATCATTAGCCATAATTTTTCTCCAATAGTTATATCTTAATATTATTTTTTTTTTAAAATTATTCAAGTTTTTTAAATTTTGATATAATATATTGTTTTAGGGACTATTATGACTTTCATATTTGGAATAATTTTATCAGCTTTAATATTTTTTTTCTTTGATGATATTCAAGCAATATTAGTTTCAACAGGTTTAAGAGATCAATTAGTGACGTGGTTGCAATCCTGGTAATACATTAAAGATTTATTTTGAATTAAGAATTTACCTTTTCTATTTGTATAATAAAATGATAAATTAGTATGTTTAAATTAACATTATTTAATCACGATTAAACTGGATATATTAATGATTAATAGTTTTGACTATATTATTGTTGGTGCAGGCTCATCTGGATGTGTTTTGGCAAACAGACTGAGTGCAGACGGGAAACACAAAGTTTGTTTACTTGAAGCAGGCCCTCCTGATTGGAATCCATTTATTCATATACCAGCTGGTTTTATGAAAACTCTAACTAATCCAAATGTAAATTGGTTATTTAAATCTGAACCAAGTTGGGGAACGGCAGGAAGAGTGATTGATATTCCAAGAGGCAAGACATTAGGCGGATCAAGCTCAATAAATGGAATGGTTTTCAATAGAGGTCAAAATATGGATTTTGATGTCTGGGCTCAAAAGGGGAATAAAGGTTGGAGTTACTCTGATTTACTCCCTTATTTCAAAAAATATGAAAAAAGATTAGCTGAGCATGATGAAACTTACAGAGGATCAAAAGGCGAGTTGCCAATAACTGATTTGGAATACCGGGATCCACTTTGTGAAGCATTTATAAAAGGAGCTATTGAACAAGGTATACCTTTAAACAAAGACTATAATGGACAATTTCAGGAGGGTGTTTCATATGTTCAAAGAACCACAAAAGGTAGATTTAGAGTAAGTGCATCTAAAGCTTTTTTGAAGCCTGTTAAATCTAGACAAAACCTTGAAATAATCACTAATGCATTTGTAACAAAGATTATTATTGAAAACAAAACTGCTACTGGAGTTGAGTATCTCAAAGGTGGAGTTAATGGTAAAAAAATAATTTTAAAGGCTAATAAAGAAGTTATCCTGTCATCAGGAGTTATTAAATCACCACATTTATTAAATTTATCAGGCATTGGTTCAGGTAAACATTTAAAAGATATCGGGATAGATGTAATTCATGACTTAAAGGGTGTTGGCATGAATTTAAGAGATCATTTTGCACCTAGAATGACTGCAAGAGCTAAGAATGTTGAAACAGTTAATGAAAAATCTAGAGGGTTTAAGCTCTTGAAAGAAATTGGTAAATATATTTTAGGAAAACAATCAATTGTCAACTTAAGTCCAACTTTAGTTTACTGTTTTTGGCATTCTAACGAGTCTATAAGAAATCATGACTTGCAAATGACTTTTACACCTGCTTCCTACAAAGAAGGGGTGCAATCAACTCTTGACACTGAACCAGGTTTTACGGTTGCTGCCTGGCAACAAAGACCAGAATCATTAGGATGGGTTAAAGCTAAAAGTAATAATCCATTTGAAGCCCCAGAGATTCAACCAAATTATCTTGATGCAGAAGAAGATAAAAGAGTAGTAGTAGCTGGACTAAAATTATCAAGAAGGTTAATGCATTCCAAAGCTTTATCAAATTATTTTGATTACGAGGTATATCCTGGATTAGATGCACAGTCTGACGAAGATTTATTACAAATTGCAAGAGAAAGAGGGACTACTACATATCACCAAATGGGGACATGTAGAATGGCACCAAAAACAGATCCTACTGCAGTTGTGGATAATGATTTAAAGGTTTATGGCATAGATAATTTAAGAATTGTCGATGCGTCTATTATGCCAACTATGTTATCTGCTAATTTACACTCTGGAGCAACTTTAATTGGCGAAAAAGGTTCAGATTTAATTCTTAATAAAAAACCATTAGAACCAACCGCTCTAAGTTATTAACTAAAGTTATTTAAATAAGGAAACTCAATTGTCAAAGTTACAAAAATATATCCCTCCTGAGGTATGGGTTTGGGAAAAAGAAAATGGTGGTAAATTTGCAAAAATTAATAGGCCTATTTCTGGCTTTACTTATGAAAAAGATCTTCCAAAAGGTATCCATCCTTTTCAGTTATACTCTCAAGGTACCCCTAATGGTGTGAAAGTAACAGTAATGCTTGAAGAGTTATTAAATTTAGGCATTAAAGAAGCAGAGTATGATGCATGGCTTATTAGAATTGGAAAAGGGGATCAATTTAGTTCTGGTTTCGTGGACATTAATCCTAATTCAAAAATTCCTAGTTTAACTGATAATACAAACGGAACTTCTGTTAAAGTTTTTGAATCTGGTTCAATACTTTTGTACCTAGCTGACAAATTTAAAAAATTTATTCCTAAATCTTTTGAAGTAAGGACGGAATGTTTAAACTGGTTATTTTGGCAAATGGCAAGTGCCCCATATCTTGGTGGAGGATTTGGCCATTTTTACGCTTATGCACCTGAAAAACTTGAATATCCGATAGATCGTTTTTCTATGGAAGTAAAAAGACAACTAGATGTTTTAGATAAGTTATTATCAGACAAAACTTTTATTTGTAATGATGAATATACTATTGCAGATATGGCAATATGGTCATGGTACGGCGCATTAGTATTAGGCCGTTTATATGGAGCTGAGGAGTTCTTGGATGTTAAGTCTTATAAAAATGTTCTAAGATGGGCTAAATTCATTAACGAAAGACCTGCTGTTAAAAGAGGGAGAATGGTTAATAAAATTAGTGGCTATCCTGGTTCTCAACTCCATGAAAGGCATGACGCAAGTGATTTTCAAAATAAAACACAAGATAAAATAGAAAATTGAATATTTAAATCATAATTCCTCAATTCCAAGATCTGCTATATATCTTCTATGCCAGGTTGGACTAATAGTTAATTCGTTAATACAAACATGTTTTGGCATTTGACATAAAAAAGCTATTGTTTCACCCAAATCATCAGGTTGAAGCATCTTCTTTTTTTGTTCTAAAGAGAGCTTTTTAGGTCTTTTGTCTAAAATATCTGTAGCAACCTCACCAGGACATAAAGCGCAAGCTCTAATACCAACACTACAATATTTCATGTTAATAGTCTCAGTCATAGCATTTAAGGCGTGTTTTGATGATGTGTATGTAACTCCTGATAAGAGACTAACATGGTTGCCTGACCAAGATGAAACGTTAATAATCAAACCATCTTTTTTTTCTTTCATCATTGGAATAACAGATTTACAACAATAAAATAAGCCATTGACATTGGTCTGAATCACGTCATCCCACTCGCTTTCATTAATGTAATCCCAATCTCTATTTAAAATATTTATTCCAGCACAATTTACCAATACATCAATTTGTTGAAATTCGTTTTTTATTTGATTTACTGTTTCTTTAACTAATGTTTTATTAGTAACATCCATCATCTTTATTGAGGCTTTAGTTTTACAGTTTTTAGCGGTTTCTTCTAAATTTTTAATATTTCTTCCAGAAAGTATAATTTTCATTCCAAGTGAAGATAGCTTAACAGCAGCGTTTTGACCTATCCCAGAACCAGCACCTACAATCCAAGCAATTTTTTCTTTTAGATCTCTTTTCATGGGTAAATTTTCTTTCTATTATTCAATTTTTAAATGTTACTATTGAGCAGTTAATCCACCATCAACAACAAGACTGGAACCTGTCATAAAACTTGAGTCGTCTGATGATAAAAATAATATTGTTTTAGCTACTTCTTCTGCAGTACCTAGACGACCAAGAGGCGTTTGCAATATACCTGCTGAATATGAATCTTTTAAAGTCATACTTGGGTTTTGTTTAATTCTTGCTTCAGCAACTTGACTTCCCATATCTGTTTCAATAATACCAGGATGGACCTGATTAATTCTAATAGGATATTTTTTTTTACCAAAATATATTGCCATTGATTTTGTGAAAGTTGTAATTCCACCTTTTGTCATTGAATATAATGGATCGAGTTGTGATCCTACTAACCCAGCAACTGAGCTTAGATTAATAATTGAGCTTCCAAAATTTGATTTCTCTCCTGCTTTAGTAAGGAAGGGTATAAGGTGCTTAATACCTAAAAACACACCGGTTAAATTAATTGATATCAATTTACGATATTCTTCGATTGAAACATTACTTATTTCTTTTCCTAACCAAATACCTGCATTATTTACCAAAATATCTATTGATTTATTTTTTGTATCTAAATAAGTAACAAAATTAAGCCATTCACTTTCTTGGGCTACATCTATTTCATAAAATTCAGCTTTAACATTTAATTTTATAATTTCTTTTACTGTATCTAATCCTTGATCTTTATTTAAATCTAAAACATTAATATTAACTCCAGCATTGGCTAAAGCTAGGCAAACGCTTCTACCAATACCTTTAGAACCTCCCGTAACAATAGCATTTTTACCTTGTAAATTTTGCAATTTATGTCCTTTCAAAGATTTCATTTTGGATCATAATTCTAAATAGATAGCGCTCTTCATTCATATCATAGTCACTGTTTGCTTTATGCATTAATATTCTATTATCCCATATGACAAAATCTCCGTTTAGCCATTTATGCCTATATTCATTTTCTTTTTTATAAACATAACTCATTAAATTATCCAATAAAGCAAGTGTTTCATTACCTGTCAAACCTATAATTTTCTCTATTCTAATGGGATTTATGTATAGACAAAGTTTATTATTTTCAGGATGTATCCTCACAAGAGGATGGATTACTTCTTTTATTTTTTCAGTAGTTCTAGGTAATGACATCAATTTTCTTTTGTTATGAGTACTCTGATAAACATGCATTGCTTCTAAATTTTGTATGCTTTTTTTTAAATCATCGGGTAGTTGATTATATACAAGATGCATATTAACAAATTGGGTATCTCCCCCATATGATGGTAATAATTTAGCATGTAGAATAGTAGCTTTAGGTGGACTTATATCATTGCTATGATCGGTATGATATCCTTCACCTGGGATATAAATTTTCCCATCTTCAAATTTGTCCTTGTTAGAAATATAGTGAACCAAATCATTTTCTTTTAAAGCAAATTTTTTATTATGTTGTTTAAAAACTTTTCCAAATATTTTAGCACTTTCATAGAATTCGTTGGGTGATAGATTTTGATCTCTTATTACTAATATAGAGTATTTTGAAAAGGCCTTAGTAAGTTCATTAATAACTCTCTGATCTAAAATTAATTTCAGATCAACACCAAAAACTTCTGCCCCAGTATGCTCGGATAGTTTATTAATTTTTATATTCATAAACTCCCCCTTGTTCTAACATATAATTGTAATCGAAGAGGATCAATTAATTTTACAATTTAATTAATTTTAATTAGCATATTTATTAATAAAATTTTATCTGGAGAAATTGTATGAATGATGTAAACAGTATAAAACTTGAAAGTGCTCAAGAAAGTGCTCAGGAAAGAGCGATATATAATAGCCCAGATAACGTGTTTGATTGGTCTTGGCCAAAGGTACCAAGACATAAGTTTTTAAGTGAAAAAAAAGAGGCTTATGATTTTGACAAAAACAGTTTGCTAATACCTCTTGATATTTCTGATGTACTATCAACACCCTATCCAGCAACTATTCCATCAATTCTTGCAAGGTACATAAGGCTAAAAAAAGGTGACGATATAAGTCATAACTTCATAGCTTCTGGAGAAATATATTATGTTTTAGAAGGGAGGGGTACAACATTGAATGATGAAGATGTAATTGAATGGTCATGTGGTGACGTTTTTTGTTTACCTGGAGGTAAGAAAACTAAACATAGAACCTTATCTGAAAACTCAATTTTATTTTGTGTAACTAATGAGCCCATTCTGTCTTTTGAAAAGCTAGTACCTAACGTTAATGAAACAAATTCTATTAAATCTACACATTGGACAAATGATAAAATTCAATCAAATTTAAATACAATTTATAAAAGACCTAAAACAAAAGAAACAGCAGGTGTTGCTATTCAATTTTCTACTCCAGAAACACTACCTAGTAGAAATACAATACCAATGATTAATACGGCTTTGAACACTCTTGAATCTGGAGGAGATCAAAGGGCTCATAGACATAATGGAGCCGCTCTTACATTAGCAATACAAGCGGAAAGAGTTTACTCAAAAATTGAAAATGAAAAAGTAAATTGGGAAGATGGGGTAGTTTTAATTACACCAGGAAGTGAACTGCATTCTCATCATAACAGAGGTTCTAAAAGAATGATGAGTTTTGTTGTGCAGGACGAAGGACTTCATTTTTATCTCAGAACAACTGGATTTAGTTGGAATTAGGTTTTGTGAATAATCAAATGAATAAAAGAATACTAGAAGTTTTTACAGACTACGTTTGTCCATGGTGTTACTTAGGTGACTCAAGAGTTAAAAAAATCAAAAAAAAATTCAAAATTGACATACAATTAATTCATTTTCCTCTTCATCCTGAAACACCAACTGAAGGAAAAACTTTACTTGAGCTTTTTGGATCAAATCAAGATGATATTGATCAAAAAAATGAAAGAATGAAGGCACTGATGTTAAATGAAGGACTTCCATATAACGCTAGAACTCATACTTACAATAGTAGATTAGCTCAAGAAATTGGTGCATGGGCCCAGTCTATAGACAATAATACATCTATTCATGATAATTTTTTTGAAGCTTATTTTGTAAAAGGTTTGAATGTAGGCTTAGAAAGTGTAATTTTAGATGTTGTTTCTAAATCTGGTTTAGATCTTGAAGAGGCAAGAAATGTCATTAAAAATCGACTTTTTATGAAAAATATAGACGAAGATTGGAATAAGTCTAGAACTTATGGGGTTACTGGAGTGCCTACTTATGTATACCAAAAACAAAGTATAGTAGGAGCACAACCTCTCGAAAATTTGGTAGAATTTTTAAATCACTTTGATGTTCCTAACAGATGATTCAATAATATTTCTATGATTATATATAAAAATGAAATCTAAAAATATTTTATTTATTCATCATTCTCCCTCTGCTAATACAATAAAATTATCCGATAAAATTGAAAATACTCTTTACAATTTTAGTCAAAATATTAATTTCAAAATGTTAAATTCATTAGAAACAAATACTGCCTCCTTTAATTTAGTAGATGGCGTTATTATTGGAACTACAGAAAATTTTGGTTATATGTCTGGTTTAACTAAAGATTTTTTTGATCGGTGTTATGAGGAGTTAAAAGAAAAAACACAAGGTCTTCCAATTGTATATTATATTCGTGCTGGATTAGATGGAGAAGGTAGCAAACTTGCTATAGATAAAATTTTAACAGGCTTACGTTGGAAACAAGTTTTACCCCCCCTCATTTTTCAAGGTACTTGGAGTGACAGTTATATTAATCAAGTAGAGGAATATGTTTTAACATTTGCCTATGGGATCGAACTTGGAATTTATTAATCATCATTTGGATATTTGGGAATGTTTTGTAATCCTTTTATAAGAGCATTTTGAAAATTGACCATTGCACTATTTGTTTTATTTTTTGAATTTGCAAGTCCATCTAGGTAGCTCTTTACATCTTTTTCCAAAATGGCAATTGTATTGTTTTTGGTATAACTTTCTTTTGCCCAATCTATATTATCTAAGTTCTCACTAAACCATGTTTGGCCAGATGAACAATTAAGAATATTAAGTAGCTGCTTTGTAGTAATATTAAGATTTTTAGCTTCAAACAAAACATGCCTTACTGCAACAACTGAACATGATGCAACAAAATTATTTAATACCTTGACGGACATTCCTGATCCAAATTCACCAATATGATGAATTTTCTTACCTAAAATCTCCAAAATTGGTAAAATTTTATCAAATTCTTTTTTTGAAGATCCTACCATAAATGTTAATGTTGCGTTCTTGGCGCTCATGGGAGCACCAGACATCGGAGCTTCAATAATTGTAATGTTTTCAGGAACTTTATTAATAAAGTTACTCAAAAAAGCTGGTGATAAAGTTGAACTAATTATAAGTATTTTTTGGGTGTTTACTTTAAAAAGTCCATTCTTACCCTCGCAAAGTTCTACGGTTTGATTTATATTCCTAACAACACTAAAAATAATATCTGATTTTTCAAAAAAATTTACTTTTGAAGAGATGAAATTTTCTTTCAAAGTTGGAAAATTTTCTTTTGATTTTACATCATAACCAAAAGCATTCACTCCATTTTTTAAAAGAACTTCCAACATAGGTAATCCCATTGTACCACATCCAGCAATACCAACGTTTAATTTAAGAATGTCATTCATATGTAACCTCAAACATTTATTTCAGTTATCTTGTTTTAAATTATAATTTTCAATATATTAAATTAAATCTTATATTAAAAATTATAAAGTGGATGATATGAAAATAAATATTGATGAATTAAAATCGTGGATAGGTAATGATGAGATATCATTTGATGAAGTTTCACAAGGTTTGGAAACAAGATTTAGGGCAACACTTGATGAAGACCCAGGAGACCCTCAAAAAGGTGACATAGCATCATCAGGTCTTCATTGGGCTCTGGCACCTGCAATAGTAAAATCATCTTTGTTAGGTAAAGACTCTCATCCTCAAAAAGGTGAATTTCTTCCTCCAATACCGCTTCCTCGTAGAATGTGGGCAGGATGTAGAACCTATTTTTTAAATTCATTAAAAATTGGAGACATAGTTAAAAAAAAATCTACGGTAGTTGATATAAACTTAAAAAATGGGAAGTCTGGACTATTATGTTTTGTAACTGCAAAGTATGAATTCTTTGTAGATAATAAATTAATGATTGAAGAAGATCATGACCTTGTCTATAGAGCTTATAATAAAAATGAGAATACTACTTTCATTAAAAATAATTTACCTTTTTTAAAATCAGATTATGAAGAAAAAATATTTACGCATCCAACAATGTTATTTAGATATTCAGCGATAACATTTAACGGGCATAGAATACACTATGATTACCCTTACTCAACTAATGAGGAAGGATACAAAGATTTAGTTTTTCATGGGCCATTACAAGCAACATTGATGCTAAGAGCTGCAGAAAAGTATAAAAAAGCCAAGGTTAAATCTTTTTCTCACAGAGGTATTGCACCGGTATACGCAAATGATGATTTGTTTATAAATATTGAAAATAAATTAAATGGTGCTGTTAATTGCTTTACGAGTACAAAAGATGCAGGTATGACAATGAAAGCAGAGGCAATTTTTTGATTGCACATAAACAAGCTTTTTTCAGGGAATTTTGGAGATTTTATGTCAAAATTTGATTACGATCTTATTGTTATTGGAGCAGGTTCGGGAGGCACTAGAACAGCAAGAATTTCTGCATCATATGGTGCCAAAGTATTAGTTGTAGAGGGTGATAGAGCTGGGGGCACATGCGTACTTAGAGGTTGCGTTCCTAAAAAATTATTGGTGTATGCGTCTCAATTTTCTGAACAAGTGTCAGATGCAGAAGGATTTTGCTGGCAAGTAAGTAATTTTCAAAGTAACTGGCATGAACTTATTCTAAAAAAGAATAAAGAATTAGATAGACTGCATGAAATTTATGTTAATTTAATAAAAAATTCTGGCTGTGACTTAATTTCAGGCTGGGGTAAAATTACAGGACCAAATACTGTTTCAATAATAAAAGAAGATAATAAAAAAATTGAATTGTCTTCTCAAAAAATCATGATAGCTGCTGGTGGTGAATCATCTTTTCCTAACTTTGAAGGAAATAATTACATGATTAACTCAGATAAAGCTTTGGATCTTCTCGAATTACCAGATTCTATTGCGATTTATGGATCTGGCTATATTGCAGTTGAATTTGCAGGTATATTCAATGGATTTGGAGTAGATACTCATCTTATTTTTAGAGCTGACATGGCTTTGCGAGGATTTGATAAAGATATTAGGCAACATTTAATGACTTCAATGGAGCAAAAAGGAATAACGATACATAATAAAGTTACTATTTCAAAGATTGAAGAAGAAGGGCAAATGCATAAGATCCATCTTTCAAATAACAAAAGCCTAAGTGTAGAAACTGTAATGGGTGCCACAGGAAGATTACCTAAAATCTCCAATTTAGGTTTGGAAGAGATTGGAGTTCATTTAGGTGAACGTGGAGAAGTATTGGTAAATAATTTCAATCAAACAAATATCAATTCTATATTTGCAATTGGCGATGTTACTGATAAAATCACACTAACTCCTGTTGCTATTGCAGAAGGTCATTCTTTTGCTGACCGTGAGTTTGGAAAAATAAACAGATATGTTTCATATAGTAATGTTCCAAGCGCTGTTTTTAGTCAACCTTCAATCGCAGTAGTTGGTATTACCTATGAAGACGCTGTGAAAAAAGGTATCAAAGCAAGAGAATACAAAAGCGAGTTCAGAGCATTAAAAAATACTATTTCTGGAAATATTGAAAGAACATTAATGAAATTGATAGTTGATGACAATTCACAAAAGGTAGTAGGGGCCCACATGATAGGTCCAGATTCTGCAGAAATAATTCAAGGAATAGCAATCGCAATTAAAGCAGGTGCTCTTAAGTCAGATTTTGACAGCACTATTGGAATTCATCCTTCAGCTGCAGAAGAATTTGTAACGATGAGATCTTAATAGTGAATTTTAACTGAGTAATTGAAGATTTGGCTAAATTCTGTTAATGGAATGTTTAATTATTAATTAATTTAATTAATATTGAGTTATTTAAAGGGAAAAAATATGATTGACTGGAAAATAGATTCCTGGAGAAAATTTCCGATAAAGCAAGTTCCTGAATATAGTGACATGGATAAAGTAGCCTCTGTTGAAAAAGAACTTTCAATTAGACCGCCTTTAGTATTTGCCGAAGAAGCTAGGAGACTTAGGAAAAGAATGGCAGATGTTGCAGAGGGCAAAGCTTTTTTACTTCAGGGTGGTGACTGTGCTGAATCTTTTGCAGAACATAATGCTAATAATATTAGGGATAGCTTTAGAGTGTTGTTACAAATGGCTGTTGTGCTTACTTTTGGTTCTGCTTTACCTGTTATAAAGATAGGAAGATTGGCAGGTCAATATTCTAAGCCTAGATCTTCCCCTTTTGAAGTAATTAATGATGTTTCTTTGCCAAGTTATCGTGGAGATATGGTTAATGACATGGCCTTTGAAGATAAAGCACGCGAACCAAATCCAGAGAGGCTTCTTCAAGTTTATGATAAATCTGCCTCTACATTAAATTTGCTGAGAGCTTTTGCAGGTGGTGGTATGGCAGATTTGACTAAATTACATGAATGGAACCTTGAGTTTGTTAGTGGAACTAATGAAGCGATAAAATATAAAGAACTTGCATCTCAAATAACTTCATCATTAGAGTTTATGAATGCTTGTGGCATGACACCAGAGAATACTGCCCAGCTTAGAGAAACTGAATTTTATACTTCGCACGAAGGTCTTTTACTTAATTACGAAGAAGCACTCACTAGAAAAGACACTATTACTGAAGAAAAAGGATGGTTTGCAACTTCAGCACATATGCTATGGGTAGGAGATAGAACTAGAAGTATTGATGAAGCGCACATAGAATATATGAGAGGCATAGCTAACCCAATTGGTTTAAAATGTGGACCCTCAACAGATCCTGACGATTTATTAAGACTTATTGAAAAGCTAAACCCATTAAATCAAGCTGGACGACTTACTCTTATTGCTAGAATGGGTTCTGCCGACGTCTATAAAAAATTAAAACCTTTAATAACAGCTGTTAAAAAATCAGGTTTGATCGTTGGCTGGTGTTGTGATCCAATGCATGGAAATACGGTAAAAGCATCTTCAGGATTTAAGACAAGAAAAATGGATGATATTATGGCTGAAGTTAGAGGTTTCTTTGAAGTTCATAATGAAATGCATACTGTACCTGGAGGAGTCCATTTTGAAATGACAGGACAAAATGTTACTGAATGTGTTGGTGGAGTGTATGAAGTAAATGAAGCTAACTTAGCTGACAGATATCATACACATTGTGATCCAAGACTTAATGCAACTCAATCCTTGGAGTTAGCGTTTTTAGTAGCTGACTTGCTTGCAGAAAATAGAACTAACCTTGCAAAAAAAATTGTGACGGTATCTTGAAGGTTTGAAATTGGCTGAAAATAAAAAGAAACCTAATATTAATCTAATAAAAAAAGTATCTTGGCCAAATGACTTAAGGCCAAATCCTGACCAGTTATCGTCTGTTACAGACACATACTTTTTAAGAACTAGAGATGTTGTAGCTGAGTTTGGTGATACTGAAGTTACTTATGCAATTTTTATGCGCAGACCTGTGATATCAGCATTAAATCCAGCACTTGATTGGCTTCAACATATTATAAAAGAAAGAAAAGGTAACGTTAATATTAATCGTTGTTTTAAAGAAGGAAGTGACGTAGGAGCTGGAGAGCCAATGGTCTATATATCTGGTTCTATGTTATTATTAGTAGATTTAGAAACAGCTTTACTTCAAAAAATTGGAGCGACTTGTGTAGCTGCTTATAATGCTAGATCTATGGTAGAAAGTTTACGTCAAACATCTTTTCTAGCAATGGATGCTCGTCATTGTGCAGGTACAGACATGGCCGATTTAATGGCTTATGGAGCATATATTGGATCTCAAAGAGTTAAATCTGAAATGAATGCGATTGGATTTATAGGATGTGCTACAGATAAGACTGCCCACCTGTTTCAAAACACAAAGGGTTTAGGTACTATGCCTCATGCTTTAGTTGGTTATGCTGGTTCGACCTTAAAAGCTGCAGAAATGTTTCATTCCACTTGGCCTGATCAACCATTAACTGTTTTAATTGATTATTTTGGTAAAGAAATAACTGATGGTCTTATGATTTGCAGATCGTTTAAACATTTGGCTAACAACGGAACTTTATCATTAAGATTAGATACTCATGGCGGAAGGTATATTGAAGGATTAGATGTAGCAGGTTCTTATGCGGTTTTAGAGAGAAATGCTCCTGAGTCTATTAGAGGATACAGAACAGAGCAAGAGCTTCGTTATTTAATTGGCACTGGTGTTTCGGCGGCGTCAGTTTGGCATCTAAGAGAGATACTAAATAATGCAGGCTTTCAAAAAGTTAAAATTGTTGCTTCTAGTGGATTTGGTCCAGAAAAATGTAAAGTTTTTTCTCTGGCGAACGTTCCTGTAGATGTCATTGGGACTGGATCATATCTTCCAAGCAGATGGTCTGAAACTTATGCGACAGCTGACATTATTTCTTATGGTGGTAAGTCTCAAGTTAAGCTTGGAAGAGAATTTCTTCTTAGGCGTTAATAATAATAATCTGTTTGATGAGTTAATTATGAAAAACAATCTTAAAATAGTTCTCGGTCAGTTAAATCCGATAGTTGGTGACGTTAAGGGTAATATTATCAAATTAATAAAAATTAGGGATGGTTTAAGTGAAGAAATTGACATAATTGTTGTTCCTGAATTATATGTCACTGGATATCCAATTGATGATTTAGTTCTTAGAAATGATTTTTTAGAACTTGTTGAAAATGAAATAATTTCACTAGCTAAACTAACTAATGATGGTAAAGCAGCTATTATTCTAGGTGCACCAAGGAAAGAAAATAAATCAATTAAAAACTCAGTTTTTGTTTTAGATAAAGGAGAAATTTTATCTTATAGAGATAAGTATAATCTTCCAAACACCGGTGTATTTGATGAACAAAGAATTTTTTCTCCTGGCTCACTATCTGGTCCAGTTAAGGTAAGAGATGTATTGATTGGTTTACCAATTTGTGAAGATATATGGACTGAAACTGTTATAGAATGTTTGTGTGAAACTGGAGCAGAAATAATACTCTCTATTAATGCATCACCTTATTCTATTAAAAAAAATGATCAGAGAATGTCAGTAGCTGTTTCTCGTGTTTTAGAGTCGAAATTGCCTTTAATTTATTTAAATAGAGTAGGTGGCCAAGATGAATTAATATTTGATGGCGCATCATTTTGTTTAAGTGATAAAGGTAAGTTAAATATCCAATTAAATGATTTTCAAGAACATGTAATAAAAATTGATTTACAAAAAATTAATAATAAATGGACCTTCAAAGAAAATATTAATAGTGTTTCTTCAAATATAGAAGCTCTATATAAATCACTAGTTGTAAGTGTACGGGATTATGTTCAAAATAATGGTTTTCCTGGGGTTGTTCTTGGAATGTCTGGTGGAATAGATTCTGCATTAGTAGCGGCAATTGCAACTGATGCTCTAGGACCAAACTTAGTAAGAGCAGTTATGATGCCAAGCCCTTATACCAGTCAAGAAAGTTTAGAAGATGCAAAGTTAGCATCTTACAATTTAGGAATAGATTATTCGTATTTAGATATTAAAAGTGGTATGGAAACGGTTGATAATATCCTTTTAGGATTTAAAGGTCCCAATGTTTCTCCAGGAATAACGGAAGAAAATATTCAATCTAGATTAAGAGGCTTACTTTTAATGGCAATTTCTAACAAATATGGATCAATGGTATTAGCAACAGGAAATAAATCTGAATATGCAGTTGGTTATGCTACCTTATATGGAGATATGTGTGGAGGGTTCGCAGTTATAAAAGACGTATGGAAAAGTGACGTATTTAGATTATGTAAATGGAGAAATTCAAATAAATCTCCGGAGTTTTTAGGGCCAAATGGTGAAGTCATTCCTGAAAGAATAATAACAAAACCTCCTAGCGCCGAGTTAAGAGAAGACCAAAAAGACACTGATAGTCTTCCTGAGTATGACGTTCTTGATACAATTTTAAAAAAATTAGTCGAAGATAATTTATCAATAGATGAAATAGTTGCTGAGGGTTATGAAGTAGCAGATGTCAAAAAAATCTCTATGCTTTTATCAAGATCTGAATATAAAAGATTTCAATCTGCACCTGGACCAAAAGTCACAGAAAAGGCCTTTGGTAGAGATAGACGATATCCTCTAACTAGTGGGTTTAGAAATTGGAATTGATCAAGCTGTATATACAGATAAATATAGTATCTATTTTAAACTAGGAATTAGTTGTAATGAAAGTTCGTTTTGCTCCAAGTCCAACTGGTCACTTGCATATTGGAAACTTTAGAACTGCACTTGTAAATTTTTTATTTGCTAAAAAAAATAATGGTCACTTTATGCTAAGAATAGACGACACAGATCAAGAAAGATCGTTGATAGAATATGAAAATGCAATTAAAGAAGATTTAAGTTGGATGAATATAGGCTGGGACAGTTTAGAAAAACAATCCTCTAGATTATCTTGTTATGACAATGCTTTACAAATATTACTCAATAAAAAAAGAGCGTATCCATGTTTTGAAACTGCTGATGAATTATCTTTAAAAAGAAAAAGTCAATTATCTTCTGGAAAACCTCCTATTTATGACAGATCTTCTCTTAAATTGTCAGACTCAGAAATTGTTGACCTTAAATCTAAGGGAAAAAAACCTCATTATAGATTTCTATTAAATCACGTTGACGTAAATTGGGATGATTTGGTTAAAGGTAAAAGTAAATATAATATGTCCAATTTATCTGACCCTGTTATTTTTAGAGAAGATGGCAGAGTTATATATACCCTTGCCTCGGTTGTTGATGACATAGACTTTGCAGTGACAGATATTTTGAGAGGTGAAGATCATATGACAAATTCTGCTGCGCAAATTCAATTATTTGAAGCTTTAGGATCCTCTCCACCTAGGTTAGGGCATTTATCATTATTAACAGATATTTCGGGAGAAGGTCTTTCTAAAAGACTTGGTAGTTTGTCACTAAAAGACTTAAGACAAGAAGGTTTTCAACCAATGGCAATATCATCATTGTTATCAAAGGTAGGTACCTCTGATGCAATAGATATTTTTAAAAATATAAATCAAATAATTGATAATTTTGATATAAATAAATTTGGAAAATCTAAACCTAAATTTGATAAAATGGAATTGTTAAACCTAAATTCTAAATTTTTTCAATTAATCGATTTTGATGATATTAGTGGTCAATTAAATACTTTAGATTTTGAAATAACCACTGAATTTTGGAATTTAATTAAAGGAAATATTAATACTTTTAATGATATTAAGTTTTGGTGGGATATTGTTTATGGAAAAATTAAAACTATAAATGATGATCATGAGTTCACACATTTAGCATTGAAAACTCTACCAAATGATAGTTTTGATAAAAATACTTGGTCAACTTGGACTAGTTTGTTAATGAAGGAAAGTGGTAGAAAAGGTAAAGATTTATTCAAACCTCTTAGATTATGTCTAACAGGACAAAATAATGGTCCAGAAATGGCAAATCTAGTTTTAACAATGGGAAGACAAAAAATTGTTGAACGACTAAATAACAAGAATTGAAGAGTGGTTGTTACTATGAATAACTTATATTTATATAATACCCTTGAAAAAAAAACATCTGTTTTTAATCCCATTGATAAAAATAATGTTAGAATGTACGCATGTGGACCTACAGTTTATGATTTTATTCATATTGGTAACGCAAGACCCTTAGTTGTATTTGATGTTTTAGTTCGATTACTTAGAACAATGTATCCTAAAGTTACTTATGTTAGAAATATCACTGACATTGATGACAAAATCAACAAAAGAGCGACTGAGAAAGAAATACAAATATCGGAATTGACTAAAGAGACGATAAAAAATTTTCATTACGATTGTAAATCATTAGGTAATTTAAATCCTGATTTTGAACCAAGGGCTACAGATCACATTAATGAAATAATTGATATGATTGAAATATTAATTTCAAAACAGTTTGCTTATGTTTCTTCAGGAAATGTTCTTTTTTCGGTTGGAAAATTTAAAAAATATGGAATGTTATCAGGAAGATCGCTCAAGGATATGATATCAGGTTCAAGAGTTGATATTGCAAAATATAAAGATAAACCAGGAGACTTCATTCTATGGAAACCTTCTACAGAGGATTTACCAGGTTGGGATAGTCCTTGGGGAAGAGGACGACCGGGTTGGCATATTGAATGTTCTGCTATGAGCAAAAAGTATTTAGGTGAGCAGTTTGATATACACGCAGGTGGTTTAGATTTAATTTTTCCGCACCATGAGAATGAAATTGCTCAATCTTGTTGTGCAAATGATTCAGAAGTTATGGCTAATTTTTGGCTTCATAATGGTTATGTAACTTCTGATGGTGAAAAAATGTCAAAGTCACTTGCAAACTTTACTACGATTAATGAACTTCTTTTTCATTTCGACGGTGAAGCTATAAGATATGCTCTATTGCAAGCTCATTACAGAGCACCCCTTAGCTTTAGTAAAAAATCTTTGGTAGAAGCTAAAAAGTCATTGTCTAGACTATACAGAGCTGTTGATGGCTTTGAAGTTAATGGTAACCCAGATGAGGAACTTATTATTAATCTATGTGATGATATAAACACTCCTAAAGCTCTTGCCAGAGCTCATCATCTAACTGATGAAGCGAATAAAGGAAGTAAAGAGTGTGCTCAAAAATTAAAAAACTCTAGTAAACTTTTAGGTATTTTATCTCAATCGACTGAAGAATGGTTTAAGTTTCGAAAAGAATTGAATCAAAGTCAAAGATTTGAAATCTCTATAACCGAAAAAGAAATTGAAGAACTTATACTAGAACGTAAAACTGCTAAAGATAGCAAAGATTATTCTAAAGCAGATCAAATAAGAGAGAAATTACTTAAACTCGATATCGTATTAGAAGATAGAGCAGATAAAACGATATGGAGAAAAAATTAAATATATGTCCTTATATGATTGATTTAACTCCTAATATAATTTTGTCTAAGCCACAACTTGGAGAAAATATAGGTTCTACAGCTCGAGCAATGAAAAATTTTGGTATCGAAAAGCTTAGATTGATAGAACCAAGAGATGGCTGGCCAAACAGCTCTGCATATGCTATTTCAGCTGGAGCTGATGACGTATTAAATAAAACAAATGTTTATAAATCTTTAGAAGAAGCCACTAAAGATATTTCTTTATTATTTGCTACTACTGCTAGAAAACGTGTTATTGGCACAAAATCTTTAGATGTATTTGAAGCAATAGATAAATCTTTTCATCATGCTGTTAATGGTGGAAAAGTAGGTTTTCTTTTTGGTCCTGAACAGTCAGGTTTATCAAATGACGATGTAGTACAAGCAGATTATACTATTTCAATTCCACTAAACCAAAACTTTTCATCTTTAAATTTATCTCAAGCAGTATTGTTGATTTGTTGGGAATGGAATAAGGTTAAGATGTCTCATTTCAAAGATGATAATTCACCTATAAAAGTAAACAAAAAATTAAAAAAAAGCACCGAAATTTCTAATGTTGGCGACAGAGAGTATTTTTATCAACAATTAGATCATTTACTCAGTAAGTCTGGTTTTTTCCACTCACCAGAAATGGCGCCTGTTGTGAAAAGAAACATAAGAAGTTTATTTAACAGAGCGTCTTTAACCCATCAGGATTTGAGGACACTTCATGGAATCATTAGATCCTTATCAGGAAGTTCAAATCGTACTTGACTTTTAACATTTAAATAGTATTTTTCAGTCTCAGTTCCGATAATGTGGATTATAACGTGGTGTTATTTATCCCGAAGTTTTAACTTCTGATTGGAATAATTAACTACTTTCTTAGTAGTAGATAAAAAGGTTTAAAATATGCCTAAGTCAGATCATAAAAGAACAAGTTCAAAACATAAAATAGACAGAAGATTAGGAGTTAATTTATGGGGAAGACCAAAATCTCCTTTAAATGATAGAGAATACGCTCCAGGTCAACATGGTCAGAGAAGAAAAAAACCTACAGATTTTGGCGTTCAATTAATGGCAAAACAGAAATTAAAAGGTTATTATGGTAACATAGGTGAAAAACAGTTTAAAAAATATTACACTGCTGCTGTTAGAAAAAAGGGTGATACTGGAGCTAATTTAATTGGTATTTTAGAATGTAGACTAGACGCTATTTTATACCGGATGAAGTTGGCTCCAACAGTTTTTGCATGTAGACAATTAATAAATCATGGTCATGTCATGGTTAATGGAAGTAGATGTAACATTCCTTCAAGAATGATCAATGTTGGTGAAGTCATAGCATTAAAAGAAAAGGCTAAAGGTATTCCTGCTGTTATTGAAGCTACAACATTACCAGAAAGAGATGTTCCTGAATACGTAGAAGTTGATCATTCAAAGTTTACTGGTTCACTTGTAAGAATACCTATGCCTGATGATGTGCCATATCCTGTGCAAATGGAAACTAACTTAGTTATTGAGTTTTACTCACGTTAAAAATTCACAAAACGCAATGTAATATTGCGTTTCAAAATTATTTAATTAAGAGTTTATTCCTGCTTTTTGGAAATATTCAGTAAGCTCCCCATTTTCATGCATTTCTCTAATTATGTCACAACCACCTACAAATTCTTTTTTAACATAAAGTTGTGGTATAGTTGGCCAGTCTGAAAATTCCTTTATTCCTTCTCTTATTTCATGATCTTCAAGAACATTTACACTATTAAACTTTATACCCATATGGCTTAAAACACCAACTACAGCAGCCGAAAAGCCACATTGAGGCATCACTGGGGTGCCCTTCATAAATAATAATACTTCGTTATCATTTATTATATTTTCGATTTTTTCTTTTGTATCTTGTTCCATTATAGGTCTCCTTTAATTTTTCGGTGCTGATGTATTTAAAGCTAACGCATGTAGCTCATTTCCCATTTTTCCGTCCATAGCGCTATAAACCATCTTATGCTGCTGTACTCTCGTTAATCCTCTAAATTGTTCAGAGACTATTTGAGCAGCATAATGATTTCCATCTCCTCTTAAGTCATCAATAGTAACTTTTGCATCTGGGAAAGATTTAATAATAAGCTCCTCAATTTCAGCCGCTGTCATAGCCATGTTAAAACCTAAATTATTTATGTTTACCCATTATTAAAGGTAATATTCTTTCATACGAGTTTTTTAAACCTTTGATAGATATAGTAGTAATATCTTTTAAATTCAAGTTATTGCTTGCATTAGTCTTCCCAAGAACAAAATAATCTAAATTACTATCTTTTAAACAAAATTTAACTTTATCGATTTTATCGGTAGCTACTATAATTCTTCCTTGGTCCTCACCAAAACACCATGAGTGAAGTATAGGGTCTTTACTATCAATCTTTAAGAACGATTTAGGTAGGTTGAGATTTAAACCTAAATTATTTTTAAATAACATTTCACAGATCGTTGTTAATAAACCACCATCAGAAATATCATGTGCTGCTGTCAAAAGGTTTTTAGTATGTAATTGTAATAATATGTCGATGATTTTTTTTTCTTTTTCTAAATTAACAGGAGGAGGAGCCGCGTCAATTATCTTATTTTCTATTTCCTGATAAACACTACAGCCAATCCAACCTTCGGTAAAATTTTCTGATTGACCTAAAACTAATAGAGTATTGTCTTCTTTTGCGTTCATTTCTAAACGATTTTCCACCTCATCTATAACACCTACCATACCTATCACTGGTGTTGGAAGAATCCCTTTCCCATTGGTTTCATTATAAAGAGAAACATTACCAGAAACAATTGGAGTATTTAAAAAGGATGCAGCTTTAGAAATTCCTTTAATTGATCCTACTATTTCACCCATAATATTTTTTTTCTCAGGATTACCAAAATTTAAATTATTTGTAATTGCTAAAGGTTTGGCTCCAGAGGCAGCAATATTTCTTGCTGCTTCACATACTGCTTGCATTCCTCCATTAATTGGGTCTGATTTTACATACCTTGGCGTACAATCAGTTGTCATGGCAATTCCTTTGCCAAGACTTTTACTATTTTCAGTTCCATGTATTTTAACTATGGAAGCATCACTTTTGCCATTTGAAGAAATTGTATCTCCCATTACAGAGCTATCATACTGTTCCCAAATCCACCTTTTACTTGATATATTAGGATTTTCAAAAATTTTGGTTAATATTTCATCTACTGTATAGTTGATATTTAATTCATTTATTTTAATAGTATTTTTATTTTGAATGATTTCATAAGGTCGATCATACTCAGGAGCATCTTCCACAAGGGGGTTGATCGGAATATTACATGATTCAAAACCATCTTTATCTAAAATAAGTCTACCTGTTTTAGTCACTTCACCTATAACAGCAAAGTCTAAATCCCATTTATCAAAAATTGATTTTGCCTTTTCTTCTGAACCTGGTTTTAAAATCATCAACATTCTCTCTTGACTTTCAGAGAGCATAATTTCGTAACTGGTCATTTTATCCTCTCTTGTAGGAACCAAATCTAGATTTAAATACATGCCCAATGATCCTTTAGAAGCCATTTCAACACTTGAACTTGTTAATCCAGCAGCTCCCATATCTTGAATAGATAAGACGGCATCGGTGCTCATTAATTCAAGACAGGACTCTAAGAGTAACTTTCCAGTAAAAGGATCACCTACTTGAACTGTTGGTCTTTTTTCAGAACTATTATCTGTAAATTCAGTTGATGCCATCGTGGCGCCATGTATTCCATCTCTTCCAGTTTTGGCTCCTACATATATAACAGGGTTGCCGGCCCCAGTTGCCGCGGAGTAAAATATTCTATTTTTATTTGCGAGGCCAACTGCCATTGCATTTACTAAGATATTTCCATCATATGATTTATCAAAGTTTGTTTCTCCTCCTACTGTAGGAATTCCAATACAATTTCCATAACCTCCAATTCCTTTTACTACTCCTGAGACAAGATGTTTTGTTAAGAGTTCAGATGGAGAACCAAATCTTAATGCATTTAATAAAGCAATGGGTCTTGCGCCCATGGTAAAAACATCTCTTAAAATCCCTCCAACACCGGTTGCAGCTCCTTGATATGGCTCTATAAATGAAGGATGGTTATGAGATTCTATTTTAAAGACAGCAGCTAGGTTGTCTCCAATATCGATGACCCCAGCATTCTCCCCTGGTCCTTGAATTACGTGCTTTGCTTTAGTAGGCATAGTTTTAAGCCATTTTTTTGAACTTTTGTAAGAACAATGTTCTGAAAACATAGCCGAAAAAATACCTAACTCAGTTATATTTGGAATTTTTTTTATTTTATTACAAATTAAATTGAATTCATCCTCTGTTAATCCCATTTCCGTAGCATCTTCAAGTGTGCTTTCTTGCTGGACTTGGTATTCATTTTTATTTATATTGTAAAGGGTTTGATTTGACATTTTCATAATTTAACCAATTATTTGTTCAAAACTTTTGGTAAGAAATTTCAAACCATCTGTTCCACCATGTAGATTGTTAATGGCCCTCTCAGGGTGAGGCATCATACCCAAAACTCTTCCATTTTTTGATAATATTCCCGCGATATCATTAGATGAACCGTTAGGATTATAATCAGTATCATTATTCACCTCTTTTATGTATTTAAAAGCTATTCTTCCATCATTTTTCAATTCATTTAAGAGTGTTCCTGATGCAAAAAAATTACCTTCGTTATGAGCTATAGGTATATTTAGATGATGCTCTTTTTTTAAACCAGATAGAAAGGGACTTTTAATGGTGTCCTGTATTTCTAACATTGTATCTCTACAGGTGAAAAGTAATTTTTTATTTCTAATTAATGAACCAGGAAGTATTCCTGCTTCGATCAATATTTGAAATCCGTTACATACACCAAGAACAGCACCACCTCGACTTATATGATTTTTAATAATTTTAATCACTGGAGATCTTGCAGCTAAAGCTCCACATCTAAGATAATCACCAAAGCTAAACCCCCCTGGAATTACAATTAGATCTAAATTTGGAAATTCTGTATCTTTATGCCACATTTTAATAGGTGCTTTACCTGTGATATTTTTTAGAGCAACTATTATGTCTCTATCACAATTTGACCCTGGAAATATTGTAACCCCTGAGCGCACTGTCTTATCAATTCCTTAAAATATTAATTTTATATTTTTCAATAACAGTATTTACTAACAAATCGTCGCACATTTTTTTAGCCTCTAAAACAGCTTCATTCTCTTCTAAATTTACAAAATTCAAAATAATTTGTTTTCCAGTCCGTACATCATTTAAATTTTCAAAACCTAGGTTTGATAAGGAGGTTTTAATCGCTTGTCCCTCTGGGTCTAACACACCTTCTTTAAGGGATATATTTACTACAACTTTCATTAAAGCTCTCTTTATTTAACAATTTCAGTTTTAGCATTTGAGTATTTTTTCTTTTCAGGAAGAATTCCTAATCTGTCTGCAACTTCTTGATATGCCTCTTTTAAACCGCCTATATCTTGACGAAATAAATCTTTATCCATTTTGTGGTTTGTACTTACATCCCATAATCTACAATTGTCTGGACTTATTTCGTCAGCTAACAATAATATAGAATTACCATCATCGGAATAATATCGGCCAAATTCGATTTTAAAGTCTATAAGTTTAAGACCAATTCCTAAAAATAATCCTCTTAGAAAATCATTTATACGAAGTCCATATTCATTCATTTCATCTAATTCATCGCGAGTTGCCCATTCAAAATTAACAATATGATCTTCATTAATTAGAGGATCACCTAATTCGTCTTTTTTTAAATAATGCTCTATTAGAGGCCTGGAAAAAACCCTACCTTCTTTTAATCCTAATCTCTTTAAAATAGATCCAGCAGCAATGTTTCTAACAACAAATTCAACAGGAATAATTTCAACTTTTCTTACAAGTTGTTCCCTCATATTTAATTTTTTTATGTAATGGGTTGGTATTCCAATCTCATTGATTCTATTCATTAAAAAATCCGAAATAGAATTATTTAAAACTCCTTTTCCATTAATTATTGAGTGTTTTTCAGCATTATTTGCAGTAGCATCATCTTTGAAATATTGTATTACTGTATCTGGAGTAGGACCTTCAAGTATAGTTTTGGCTTTTCCTTCATATAAAATTTTCTTTTTGGACATAAAATTATTCCTCTTTACCAAAAACTCTATCAAAGATTGTGTCTACATGAACAAAGTGTTGATCAAGATTAAATAAATCATCTATTTCCCGTTCATTGAGAAACTCTAACACTTTAGCATCCTTCTTAAGTAAATCTTTATAAACATTTTTTCTTTTATGCTCTGGAGTTTCCCAAACCTTCATCGCATTGCTCTGAACCATTTCATAAGCATTTTCTCTACTTGCACCTTTTTGAGTAAGTGCTAATAATACTTGTTGAGAATGAACCAAACCACCCAACTTTTCTAAATTAGATAGCATTGTATTAGGATATATAAGCAAGTTTTGAATAACGTTATTTAACCTGTAAAGTGCAAAATCCAAAGTTATTGTCGCGTCTGGAGCTATCATTCTTTCAACAGACGAATGAGAAATATCTCGTTCATGCCACAATGTTACATTTTCTAAAGCTGGTGTTACACAAGATCTAACTAATCTAGCAAGTCCAGTTAGATTTTCTGTAAGTACGGGGTTTCTTTTATGAGGCATAGCGCTTGAACCTTTTTGACCTTGAGAGAAATATTCTTCTGCTTCTCTTACTTCTGTTCTTTGGAGATGCCTGATTTCAGTAGATAATCGTTCAACACTCGAAGCTATTACACCAAGAGTAGAAAAAAACATTGCGTGTCTGTCTCTTGGAATAATTTGTGTTGAAACTTCTTCTGGAATTAATCCTAATTTTTGTGAAACATAATTTTCTACATATGGATCAATGTGTGCAAAAGTGCCTACAGCACCAGAAATTGCGCATGTGCTTATTTCTTTTTTGGCATCGAGTAATCTTTTTTTATTTCTTTTAAACTCAGCATAATATCCGGCTAACTTTAAGCCAAAAGTAACTGGTTCAGCGTGAATAGCATGTGATCTCCCAATAGTCACAGTTTTTTTGTGCTCAAGAGAGCGTTTTTTTAGTGTTTCAAGCAACTTATCGATATCTTTCAATAAAATATCAGATGCTTTTTTCAATTGTATTGAAAGAGTAGTGTCAAGAACATCAGATGATGTCATTCCTTGATGTATAAATCTGGCATCCTCTCCAACATATTCAGCCAAATTTGTTAAAAAAGCAATTACATCGTGTTTAGTTGTTTTTTCAATCTCATCAATTTTATCTATATCAAATTTACCTTTTTTCCAAATTACTTTGGCTGCTTCTTTTGGTATAACCCCTAATTCAGCTTGGGCGTCACAAGCATGCGCTTCTATTTGGAACCAAATATTAAATTTTTCTTTAGGAGACCAAATTTGAACCATTTCTTTTCTTGAATATCTTTCAATCATATTAAAACCTAGTGAAGTAGTTTGTATTCAAAAATAATAATAGAAATTATCTTATACAACTTCCTTATACTTAAAAAATATACTAAGATATATATATTTTCTTTTTAATTTTAATATGAGATTTTATGATTATTGGTTCAATTCTAAAAAATACGATCAAAATTTTAGCAACTAATCCTACAGCAAGAAAAAAGGCAGGAGAAGTTGCTTTTAAAGCATATAAAAAGGCTAAACCTGTTATTAAAGAAACCTCTAAAGCTATAAAAAAAACTTTAGAAAAAAAATTAAAATAACATTCTATAAAAGCTTTTATCGTTAAATTGGATATTCAGGTTGTGTATATCCTTTGGGAGAAATAGTAAATACCTCATAGCCATCAGCAGTAACCCCGATACTATGCTCAAATTGTGCAGATAAACTTTTGTCACGTGTAACAGCTGTCCACCCATCAGACAAAATTTTAACATCATATTTGCCTGAATTAATCATTGGTTCTATTGTAAATATCATTCCTTCTTCAAGTGTGTCACCAGTATTTGGCTGTCCATAATGTAAAATTGTTGGAGGTGAGTGAAAAACCTTACCTAAACCATGCCCAGTAAAATCTCTAACTACTGATAGACCATTTTTTTCTGCATGCATTTGAATTACATGACCTATATCACCAGTTGTACTGCCTGGTTTTACAGTTTCAATACCTAACCATAAACATTCATATGTGATCTTTGTCAGAAACTTTGCTTTTTTAGAGGGTTCACCTACAAAATACATCCTACTAGTGTCTCCATACCATCCGTCTAGAATAACGGTAATATCAATATTTAAGATATCCCCTTCATCAAGAATTTTATCACCAGGTATACCATGACAAACAACATGATTCACAGAGATACATGTGGATTTTGGAAAACCTCTATAATTAAGAGGTGCAGGTACAGCGTCATTTTTAATTATATAATCATGGCATAGATCATTTAATCGTCCTGTAGAAACACCTTTTTTCACAT
Source organism: uncultured SAR116 cluster alpha proteobacterium (assembly GCA_902517275.1). GTDB lineage: Bacteria > Pseudomonadota > Alphaproteobacteria > Puniceispirillales > Marisalimonadaceae > Marisalimonas. The sequence goes on along the minus strand of CABYBQ010000002.1, from coordinate 1,355 downwards.
ACTGTGTAATATAATCTAATACATCTGCAGCTAAAGCACCTGCATTATGCATTTTTTTAAATGCATTTTTATTATGTATTTCAATTTGATTATTCATTATGACCAATTATTAAGTTATATGTTATATATATTATTATAACTACTTACGTACAATATTAATTTTTTTAAAGGTAACTATTTATGGTTTCAACAGCAGGTATTATAATAATAGGTGATGAAATATTATCAGGTAGGACTAAAGATACCAATATTAATTGGATTGCAACCGAATTAAATAATATTGGAGTAAGGCTAATTGAGGCGAGAATAATTTCTGATGATTCTGAAACTATTATTGAAACTATAAAAAATTTCACAAAAAAGTTCACATATGTTTTTTCTTGTGGAGGTATAGGTCCTACTCATGATGATATTACTACAGAATCTGTTGCAAAAGCCTTTAATCAAAAACTAATTAAAGATCCTGAAGCTATGAGGAGATTAACGATACATTATGAAGGTACTGATGTTGAGTTTAATGAATCTCGTCAAAAAATGGCTATAATTCCCTCAAATTCATTTTTAATTGATAATCCTGTTTCAGCAGCACCAGGTTATAAAATTGAAAATTTATTTGTTTTTGCTGGTGTTCCCAGAATTATGCAAGGAATGTTTCATACCATCTTAAATGATCTCATTGGTGGAATAAAACTTAAGTCCAAAACAGTTTCTAGTAATGTTGGAGAAGGTTTAATTGCAAAAGATTTGGAAAAAATTGAAAAAAAATTTAAAACTATAAAAATTGGATCCTATCCTTATTTCAAACCAGGAAATTTTGGCACTTCAATAGTTTTGAGATCAGAAAATGAAGAGTTACTTGAGGAAGCATCGAAAGCAGTTTTGTCAGCAATAATTATACTAGGAGGTAAAGGTAAAATTGTTGAAGAAAATGAATTTGATGAAAGATCGTTTTAAAACTTATTTAGAATTAGGTACTGTGCTTCTTGATGGTTTGTGCTTTATTCCTCTTTTATTTTTCATAAAATTAATTAAAACAATCCCAGAAATGAAACCTCCAATATGAGCAGCATAAGCTACTCCTCCGGAATTTAAATCATCTCCACTATAACTTAAAAACTGCATTAAAATCCATCCTCCAAGAACTATAAAAGCTCTTATTTTAAATATTTTAAAAATAATAATAAACCAGAAAAAAACTTTAATTTTTGCTTTTGGGAAAAGAACTAAATATGCACCTAAGACCCCAGCAATAGCTCCAGAGGCTCCAATCATAGGAGTTATGGAATTAGTATCTAATAATGCCTGTGAAAGAGCTGCAAATCCTCCAGTTAATAGATAAAATATAATAAACTTTA
>CABYBQ010000001.1 GCA_902517275.1 uncultured SAR116 cluster alpha proteobacterium | reverse complement strand
TTATTCCCAGCCTTAAATCAATGGAAGCTGGTTGAATTATGTCTTTTTCAATCTTGTGATCACTAATAATAATATTTTTATTAATTAATTCTAGAAGTTCTTGACTTGATAAAATACCAGGTATTTTTTGAACTATGTCCATTTTGAAAATTTCCATAAAAAAATTATTATTATTCTATGCACGAAGTCTGTAGCCTGTTTTGAGTATATACCAGGCAAAACAACTTAGTCCTAAATTACAAAAAAGTAAAATGATACTTCCTGTAATAGGAGAAGCATCACTCAATCCTAAAAAACTATATCTTAATCCATCAATCGCATAGAAAATTGGATTACAATAAGCTACTACTTTAAGAGAATCTGGAAGTCTTTCAATAGAATAGAAAGTTCCAGATAGAAACGCTAATGGTTGAATAACAAAGTTTGAAATAATAGCCAGCTGATCAAATTTTTGTGCCCAGATACCTGCTAACATTCCTATTATTGCTAAAAAAAATGCTCCTTGTAATAAAAATAATGTCATCCAGATAAAATGATTAGGAAAATTTAAAATGCCCAATCCCCAGAGCAGAATGAAAGACGCAATAAAAACACATAAACCTCTTGTCACACCAGCCATAGCATGTGCAATTAATATTTCTATTGGTCCCAATGGGGACATTAACAGATCTACTATTGAGCCTTGAACTTTTGCAGTCATAAATGCTGAGGAAACATTTGCAAATGAATTTTGTAAGACACTCATCATTATCAAACCAGGAACCAAGAATGTAATAAAAGAAATTCCTTTAAATCCTGCACTTCTGTCAATGGCAATAGAAAAAACAATTACGAAAAGTAAAGTGGTTACCATTGGAGCAGTAATAGTTTGTAAAAAAACATTTGAGAATCGCTTTACCTCTTTCAAATAAAGAGTAAACAAACCAGTCCAGTTAACTGTTCCTATTTCACGTTTTACTCCCAGGTCAAAATTTGTCTTTGTCAAACTTTTACTCCTCAACTTAAATATTTATAATTTTTATAATATATATATAGTCATAACTAGTCAGCTTTAATAAACATAAATGATCCATTTAATGAGTAACGAAAAGAAAATTATTAAAAGATTAAGAAATTCAGCTATGTCATATTTAGCACGTTATGAAGTTTCAATTCATCAATTTGAAAATACTATGAAGAGAAAATTATCTAATTTTCAACATGATTTAAGTGTAACAGAATCAATTAAATTTATTGATTTAATTAAAAAAGAAATGATCTCTGCTAAATTTATTGATGATAAACGTTTTGCTGAAATTAAAGTACGTTCAATGAGACGACAAGGCAATTCACAAAGATTAATTTACGCCAAATTAAAAGGAAAAGGACTATCAAATGATGTGATACAATCTGCTATTGACATAGTAGATGAAGGGCATGAAGACGCAGAAATGATTGCTGCTTTAAAATTTATTAAGAAAAAAAATATAGGTATTTATTATAAAAATGAAAAAATAAAAGATGAAACTAATGAGTACACTCTAAGAGAAAAATGGTTTGGGGCTCTCTCAAGAAAAGGATTTACGTTAGAAGTAATTCGAAAAGTAATAAATATAAAAGATATTGAAAATGCAGATTTAATATTAGAAGATAATATATAAAAAGTGGAGTAGAAGATGACAGATAAAGATTTATATAAACCAGCATTAGACATTGTTAAAAACTCCCATGCCAATGAAAAAATTTATGAAAAAATGTATAGTGAATCTATTAACTCTCCAGAAGAGTTTTGGAAAGAACATGGTCAGCGGATTGATTGGATAAAGCCGTATACAAAAGTTAAGGATGTATCATATAAAAAAGAAAATCTTCACATTAATTGGTATGAAGATGGGACTCTAAATGCAAGTTTTAACTGCTTAGATAGACACCTGAAAACAAAAGGTAAAAATACTGCAATTATTTGGGAGGGTGATAATCCAAACGAATCTAAACATATAAGTTACAATGACCTCTACACAGATGTTTGTAAATTTTCTAATGTCTTAAAGGATGCTGGCGCCAAAAAAGGAGATCGTATAACTATTTATATGCCTATGATTCCTGAAGCAACAATTGCAATGTTAGCTTGTACTAGAATTGGAGCAATTCACTCTGTAGTTTTTGGTGGATTTTCTCCAGATGCACTTGCTGGAAGAATAGAAGATTGTAATTCTTCAATTATTATAACCGCTGACAAAGGTATACGGGGTGGCAAAGTAATACCTCTCAAGTCCAATACTGATGAGGCTATATCTAAGGCAAAAATGTGTAAAACTACAATTGTTGTTAAAAGAACAGGATCAGAAATTAATTGGATTGAAGGACAAGATATTTGGTATCACAAAGAAATGGAAAAGGCCTCTCCTGATTGTCCTCCAGCTGAAATGAGTGCTGAAGACCCAATGTTCATTTTATATACCTCTGGATCTACTGGTAAACCAAAAGGAGTTCTTCATTCTACTGGTGGTTATATGGTTTATGCTTCTATGACACATCATTATGTTTTTGATTATCAGGAAAACGAAATTTATTGGTGTACTGCTGATGTTGGCTGGGTTACAGGTCATTCTTATATAGTCTACGGACCACTTTCTAATGGTGCCACAACTCTTATGTTTGAAGGTGTTCCTAATTATCCAACTGTAAGTCGATTTTGGGAAATTGTTGATAAACACCAAGTAAATATTTTTTATACTGCGCCAACAGCAATAAGAGCATTGATGGCTGAAGGAGATGATCCAGTTAAGAAAACAAAACGAAACAGCTTAAGGATATTAGGTAGTGTTGGTGAACCGATTAATCCAGAGGCATGGAATTGGTACAATAATGTTGTTGGAAATAATAAATGCCCGATAGTTGATACTTGGTGGCAAACTGAAACTGGCGGAATATTGATAACACCTTTACCTGGCGCAACTCCAACAAAACCTGGCTCTGCTACTAAACCTTTTTTTGGTATTTTCCCAGTTCTTGTCGATGCTGAAAATAATGAGTTAGAAGGAGCTGCTGAAGGCAACTTATGTATAAATATGTCTTGGCCAGGACAAATGAGAACAGTATATGGTGACCATCAACGTTTTATTGACACATATTTTTCGACTTTTCCTGGAAGATACTTCTCTGGAGATGGTTGTAGAAGAGACAAAGATGGATATTTTTGGATTACTGGAAGAGTTGATGACGTGATTAATGTGTCTGGCCATAGAATGGGAACAGCAGAAGTTGAATCTGCACTTGTTGCTCATTCTGATGTTGCGGAAGCTGCAGTAGTTGGCTACCCGCACGATATTAAAGGTCAAGGTATCTACGCGTATGTTACAGTAAACATTAATGTTGAAAGCTCAGAGGAATTGTTATTAGAACTTAAAAAGTGGGTTAGAAAGGAGATAGGACCTATTGCTACTCCTGACTTAATTCAATTTGCACCAGGGCTTCCTAAAACAAGATCTGGCAAAATAATGAGGCGTATTTTGAGAAAAATTGCGGCAAACGAGCATGACGAACTTGGTGATGTATCTACTTTAGCTGACCCATTAGTTGTAGAAAACTTAGTGGAAAACAGAAAGAATATTTAATATTTTATTTTTTTCTCGTATTAAAATAATTCATTAACCATTTTGTCAAAAAAGGAAATACAGCTATTAGAGTAAAGCTCAGTAAGAGTGAAAAAGACATAATATCATGCATATTATTTACCTTTGATATTTCTGAACCTGCATTCACATAAACTATTGTGGCTGGCAACATACCTAATTGGCTTATATAATAAAATTTTTTAAGGCTAATGGGCAAGACACCCATTACTAAGTTAATTAATATAAATGAAATAGTTGGAATTAACCTTAAACTTAATAGATACAATGAACAGTCTTCATTAAATTTTTTTATTATTACAGATTTTTTTTTTAAAAATTTGTCATTAACGAAATCAGACAAGAAATATCTAGATATTAAGAAACACAAACAAGCTCCAATTGTTGAAGCAAAGGATACTATTATCACACCTTCCAAAACACCAAATAAAGCCCCAGCAGCAATAGTTAATACACTAGGTAATAATGGAAAGGATAAGCCTGCAAAAATAATATAAGAAATGAAAAAAACTAATCTAGATAATAAAAACTCTTCGTTAGCCCATATTATCAACCACTTAATATTTTGTTTTAAACTATCTAAATTCAAAATTTCTTGAAGATAAAAATATGAAATTGAGAAAACTAAAATTAAAATAAATATAAGAAAAATTAGCTTTTTCATTATGAGTTAAACACCCCAGATCTTGTTTGCGAATTCTGGATAAAATTCTGAAACCATGGGTGCAATCTTATTTCTCAAAATATTTATTCTATTAGTGTTGGGATTAGACATTTGAGAAATTTTATTATCTACATCAAAATCAAAACCTGTCAGTTTAATTAAATTTTTAACAGTTTCTTTTTCATTAATTTTAAATAAAGAAAACTTTTGTAAGTTTTTATTAAACTTAAATAAAGCTCTGTTCGTTAGTAAATATTTGGGACCTCCTGGCCTATAGACTCCTCTTTCAGAGACCCCAGGCGCAGATATAAAATCAACTTTTTTTACTAAAGTCCGTGGAGAATGTTCTTCTCTAAATAAAATTATTTGTGGAACTACAAAATACATCAGTGCTGAACCAAATGAACCAGGAAATCTTTTTTTTATTTTTGGATACTCCCCAGTTCCTACTAAATTAATGTTTGCTTGACCATCAATTTGAACACCTCCTAAGAAAAAAGTGTCTATTCGTCCCTGAGCGGCACAATCAAAAAGTTCTCTCGCCCCATCTGTAAAATTGTTATATTTATTTGAATGAAGAATAGTTACTCTTAACCTTTTATTCAAAAACTTTGCTTCTTCTTTAGCAAGTAAAGCCGCAGCACCTGGTATAGGAGAAGCAGCACCAACGGCTACGTGTTTATCGTTTTTTAATAAATCAGCTAATTGACTTATTAAAAGTTCTTCCCTTTGAATGTCTAAGTTCACTTTTATTACCTTGAAACTATTTTTACAGATAATATCTCATATATTCTCCAAAACCTTCTTTAGTCTTAGCTGCTAAAGAATATTTTTTTATTTCTTCATTATCTGAGCTATAAACGCCAGGAAGCGCGCATGGCCAAGCACCATTTTTAACAATTGAAATACCATTTACATATAGAGCAGGAAGACAAGTAGCTGCAGATAATTCATCTTCAAAAAAATCTATATCTAGAATTTTTTCTACAGTTACAAATACTTTTTTTGAAGCATGTGCTAAAGTAGCCAATTCTCTTCTTCGTCCAATTTGTATATTTCCGTTTCTATCAGAACAGGGGGCATGAAAAACTAATATATCTAACTGAACAGCAGGAAGTAATAATACAGGCTCTTCTCTAACTCCTGATGATCTCATGGGGTTTTCGATAACATGCCAATCTTTTCTATGTTTTTGAATATCAGATCCAATTACTCCCCTCAAAGGCATGAATGGAACAGATTTTTCAGTTGCTTGAAGTTGAGCATGTAATGCTGGACAGGTTGAGTCTTTAATTAAAATTTTACCATTTTCAACAGCTTCGGAAAATCTAGGCGCCATTCCGAATTCGCCTAATGTTACAGCTGCAGCTTCAATTTCAGATACACACCCACTTCCAATTAACATGTCACCTTGAATTGTCGTCAATGGAAGACAGTACAATTTTAAATTTTTGACACCTTTTTTTATTAGTTCCTTTGTAAATTTCATAGGAACACCTGAATAATCAGCTGGTATTCCTAATATAAATCCATCTTGAACTTCATCAACAATTTCTTTCAAGGATAATTCGTCAAATGACTTCATTTTTAAATTCCATTCTAATTTGTGATGTTAACTAATAATTACTCTTTTTCCCTTTTTTGTATTTTGAAATAGATGCTTTTAACATTTTTTCTTCTTCACAACCAAGAAAACAAATTTTTTCTAATTTTTTTAAATTCGACTCTGCTTTTTGTAATTGTCCTAATGTTAAAAACATTTCTCCTTGATATTCAAGTGCACCTTTATGCTTAGGAGATATAGTTAATGCCTTATTATAATACATTCCCGCTTTTTCTAAGTTTCCAGTTTTCCTAAACGAAAAACCAAGGTAATTGTATATATCAGGATCAGTTTTATTATTTTTTTCAGCTTTCAAGAGGTTTTCAATTGCAAGATTAAAAGACTTTTTCTTTATTAATTTAACTGCCTTATAATAGTAGGCTGATTTAACAGATGTGTCTTTTTTATCATCATCACCTCCACCTGCTGAAAGCGCTGAAAAACTAAATAAGAAAAAAATTACAAAAGTATTAATTTTATTGATGATTAAATATGGTTTTATTTTTTTTAACAATTTTCACTCCATTTACAAAAAGTATTATGATGTATATATATGGAATAAAAAATTTTATACTAGGTAACCGATGAAATATATACTTCTAATTACAATAACTTTGTTTTTTCTTAAAAATGATAAAGCTTTAAGTAACGTTTTGCCCAATGACATCTTTTCTTCTGTTGAGGTTATTGAATTACAAATGAACTCCTTGCAAACAAACTCGAAAGTAAATAACGCAGGCATTTATCAATGCTGGCTTTTTGCTCATCCAGAAAATAAAAAATATACTGGTCCTTTTTCAAATTTTAAAAGAATGATTGCTGACACTTCATATAAGGTTTTATTAAATTCTCTCAAATTTAAAACTAATTTAATTTCAAAAAATAAAAAAATTGCCAAATATTCAGTAGATATAGACGCATATGATAATAAACGTTACAACTTAACTTGGGTTTTAGAAAAAGCTGCGCTTGATCAAAATTGCAAAAATTGTTGGATGACTACTTCTGTAACCCAACCCCAATTCATAGGGCTATTAAATTAAACTTTAACAAAGAGGAAATCATGAAAACAGCTAAAGATTATCTAAAGGAAGCAAACGAAGTGGTACCAAAAATTGATGTTAATGAAGCTATTGAAAAACATAAGTCTGGGTCTTCCATTTTTATAGATGTCCGAGACAGTTCAGATATAAAAAAAACTGGAACGATACTAAATGGATTAGAAATACCTAGAGGATTAATTGAGTTCGTAGCAGACGAAGCCACACCACTTTATAATAAAAATCTTAAAAAAGATTCCGAAATTATTTTAGTGTGCGGAGTTGGTGGTCAAGCAGCATTGACAGGAAAAACCCTTTTAGAAATGGGCTATAAAAATGTTCTGAATGTTGGAGGAATACCTGAATGGGAAAAAAATGGTGGCCCTATGAAGAAGTAGTTTTTTCAATTCTATTATGGTGAAATAATGTCCAAAAAAACAATTGGTATTTTAATGCCTGGTGACATGGGCCATGGGTGTGGCAAAGTATTTATAGAAAATAACTTCAGGGTTGTTACATCCCTCAATGGTAGAAGTGATAGAACAAAAACTTTATCTAAAAATGCTGGGATAGAGGATGTTGAAACAGTTGAAAATGTAGTGAACTTTTCTGATGTCATCCTTTCTATTTTACCTCCCGAAGCAGCACTTAAACAGTCGATAATTGTTAACAGAATAATTTTAGAGAAAAAAAAATATATTACTTACGTTGATTGTAATGCTGTCTCTCCAAAAACCGCAGAAAAGATACACAACACAATTTCTAGTAAATATTGCACCTTTATTGATGCTGGCATTATTGGCTTTAACCCGGTTGTAGAAAAGGGTCAAACAAGATTATATGTTTCAGGACTTAATACTAAACCGGTTAAAATTCTTCACAATAAGGGTTTTGTAATAAAGGATTTAGGAAATAAAGTTGGAAAAGCCTCAGCTATGAAAATGGTTTATGCTAGTGCAACAAAAGGTACTTTTGCACTTCACGCTGCTGTTTTAACAACCGCTCATAAGCTAGGTTTATCTTCTGAGTATTTTGACGAATTAAAATATAGTAAACCTGACATTTTATCCGCCATGGAAAGAATGATCCCAAGAATTCCCTTAGATGCAGCAAGATGGGAAGGTGAAATGCATGAAATTGCTAATACATTTTCTGATGCTGGAGTTACACCAAAATTCCATCAAGGATCTGCAGATATTATGTCTTTGGCAAACAAAACTCCAATTGCAAACGAAACACGAGAAACTGTTAATCAAAATCGTTCGCTTAGAGAGGCACTTGACATGTATGTAGAGGCTTTAAATCATAAATAAGCTAATATTATAATGATTAACATATTAATTTATTATATTATCCTTATATGTTTTATATAAACAAACTAATCTACAATAAAGTTAATCAAAAAATTTTTTATGGTTGGACAATCGTTGGGATTGGCAGCCTCGGCATTTTCACTAGTGGTGCCGGTCAATCACATACTTTTAGCCCTTTTATTCCAGTAATATCTAAAGATTTACAAATTTCTAGTACATCTATTACAACTGCCTACATGATTGCTACCTTATTTGCCGCTTTTTTACTTCCACAAATAGGAAAATTAGTTGACAAGTACGGGCCTAGGATAATCCTAATTTATACAACAATATTTCTTGGTATTGGCTGTTTAGCATTTGGTGCGGCATCAAACTTTTTAATGTTAGCCGTCGCATTTGGTTTTTTAAGATTTTTTGGTCAAGGAACTTTAATGTTAGGTTCAGCAAATATTATTACCCAGTGGTTTGATAAAAAGCGTGGTATCGCACTTGGCTTGATGGGATTAGGTTTTGCTTTTTCAATGGGATTACATCCACTTATTTCTGACTTTTTAATTACTAATTATGGTTGGAGAAATGCATGGGTAATTATAGGTTTGTCTACATGGATTTTAATGCTTCCACCATTGATATTTTTAGCTATTGACAAACCAGAAGATGTTAATGAAAAACCTGATGGTATTAAACAAAAGGTATTCAATGAAAACACTAAAATTTTTGGTTTAAATTTAAATGAAGCACTTAAAGAAAAAAGTTTTTATATTTTGTCATTTTCTTTTTTCTCTATATCTTCTCTAGTTACTGCCCTCCATTTTTTCCAAGTTACAATATTAAATCAGTATTTTAGTCTCCCAAGTAGGGAAGCTGCTGCGTTGTTTATACCTACCATGATTACAATGATTATATTTATCCCATTAGCTGGAAAACTTTTAGACAGATTTAAAACACATAATGTAATTGGAACATCTCTTCTAGTAACAACTGGATCTTTAATTTTAATTACTTTTTCATCAAACATCACTTTTGCAATAATATATTCAGTAATTTTTGGAATTAATAACGCTTTTAATTTGGCATTATTTGGATATATATGGCCTAGATATTTTGGTCGACTTCATGTTGGAAGTATCCAAGGAACAGGTCAAATGGTTTTGGTCGTAGGTGCATCTATTGGAGCAATGCCATTTGCTTTGGCAATGGACTTAGGATATGACTTATTGTTTACTATTAGAATGTCAGCACTATACCCTTTCTTGTCAGCTTTTTTGTGTTTTTTCTTTTTAAGAGAATCGAAAAAGCTTACAGACATGCGAAACCAAAAATAAATTGCGAATAGTTGATATTTATAAAAATATGAACGACAATTTTAAAGCTATTACAGCTATGATTTTAGCTGTTTTATGTGTCACTATTATGAGTGTCCAAGCTAAGTTAATTGGTATAGAATACCACCCAGTTCAAATTGCTTTTGCAAGAGCTATCGTAGTTTTAATTCTATTGTCACCTATTATCTACAAATTAGGTGGATTTAATTTTCTTAAAACTAAAAAACCAAAGACACATTTCTTTAGAGGAATTGCAGGTCTGATTGGCAATATAATGTTCTTCCTAGCCTTTCAAAGACTTCCAGTTGCAGATGTAACTGTTATCTCTCAAGCAGTCCCTATTTTTGCATGTATTTTTGCAATTTTTTTTCTAAGAGAGACTATAGGTTGGCGTAGATGGACGGCAATTTTTATTGGCTTTTTAGGTGTCATCATAGCTATAAATCCATCCGGACAAATTGCCATAGCCTCTATTTATGCATTAATTGGAACTCTTATGTGGTCTACAACAATTATTTTTTTAAGATTACTTGGTACTACTGAACATCCAGTTAAAACAGTATTCTTTTTTATGTTAGTCAGCGTAATCGTTACTTCATTTTTTCAACCATTTTTTTGGAAACAGCCATCTATACAAGTCATGTTATTATTTATTGGTTTAGGCGTTTCTGCCTTTTTAACACAACTATTAATGACTTACTCACTTCAAAAAGCCCCTGCGTCAATAGTCAGTCCATTTAATTATACAGGTATTGTTTGGGCAATAATTTTTGATTTTTTGATTTGGAATACATATCCAATTTTCTCTACAATATTAGGCGGCATTATAATAACTATTTCAGGTTTATATATTTTTAAAAGGGAAGCTGAAATAAAAAAAACTACATAAAGTCGTTTTTAAAATGAGAATAAACCACTAATTTAAATATCAGATATCCTAGAATTGGCATTATCATCATACCAACATTCAGAGGGATAAATTCCCCTGCAAGACCCAACAATATTCCTCCAATTGTTAGAGAACCAAAAGAAACACTGGACCACCAAGTTAAAACCCTAGCTCGATAAATTTCATTAACCTCTAATTGTATAACTGTTTGTGTACCAATGCCTACAACTGTCGTAGTAAAACCAACAATTGTAAAAGCAAATGCCATTAAGTACATTTCTGAGATAAAACCAAGTATGAAACTTACTACTAGTCCTAGAGTTAACATTGGGACCAATTTAGTTTCAATTTTTACTTCAGTATTAGTTCGCAAACCTATCCAGATAGAAGCAAGTAAAGCCCCAAATCCAGCAGTTGCTGTAATTAAAGACAATCCAATACTACCTTTATTTAAAATTTCTCCTGCAATAGTAGGTTGTATCTCAAGCATTCCACGTACAAAGAATGCACTGACAAAAACTACAAATAAACCCCTAGCTATAATTGGAGTTTTCAATGCAACTTTTCCACCCTCTAACAAACGTTTGAGAAAATTATCATGTACATTTGAGGATTTAACTCTATCTCTAAGCGGCATATAAATTAAAACTGGAATGAGTGGAATATAAGTAAGCATAGCAATAAAAAAAGTTGTTTCGAGGTTAAATAAAGCTATTGTGACACCAGCGAAAGCTGGCCCTACAACTCTTGATCCATTAAAAGAGGCTGAATTAAGCCCTACTGCACTGGATAACAAATTTCTAGGAACAACTATAGACACAAAAACTAGTCTTACTGGATGATAACATGCACTTAATAAACCTTGCAAAATTGATAAAAAAGCTAGAGTGAAAAGCGAATGCATATCTAAATACTGCAAAAACCAGATTATACCTCCAGTCATAAACATTAGCACCTTCAATATAATACTTGCTGTTCTCATATTCCAATTTTCGGCAAAAACAGCAAATAGAGGACCTATAACTCCTGCTGGAGCCATCAAAGCTAAAGTAACAAAACTTGTCCAAAAAGTTGATTCAGTAATTTCCCATGTAAGCCAACCAACTCCAATTTTTTGTATCCAAAGGCCTAAAAGAGCGATTGTATTACTGAGAAAATATAAAGTAAAAGGCTTGTTTGATAAGGCAGTCATTATTTGAAAAAATTTTCTACTTCGGCATTGAAAGTTTTTTTATCTTCACAATAAGGCGCATGTCCAACATTAGGTATTTCTCTAATTTTTGCGTGCCTCAATAAAATTTCTAACTGATAAGAACGTTCTTTGGATACAACAATATCTTTTGAACCCTTTAATATAAGACAATCTTGTTTGATATTTGATAAATAATCTGTTGTATCTAAAGTCTGCATGGCCATTCCACCAGATTTGATAGAACCTTCCGTAATTTCTTCACTTATTAAAGATAAAAAATTGAAGATCTCTGGATTTTTTAATTCAGGTAACATTTTTTGGATTCTTAATTGACCAAATTCTTTATTAGACATTTGTTTTCGCTCTTCTAGCCTTAATTTATATGGATCTCTCAGAGAACTTCCTACGGGCATCGCATAACCTTTATGAGTACAAGATAGAATTACCTTATTAATTAATTTGCTATGTTTTGATGCAACTATTTGAGCAAGCATTCCGCCCATTGAATGACCTACCAGATCACACTTTGAAACATTTATACTTTTTAATAAGTTATAAACAATACGTGATATAGACAACATATCTAAATCTGAAGGATCAGACTGGCCAAAACCTGGTGCGTCAATGGCTATAACTGATCTTCTACCTTTAAAATAATCAAATTGATATGCCCAACTTTTACTATTTCCATTAAATCCATGTAAAAATAATATTGGAATTTCTTCATTAAATTTTTGGTATCTGTAAGAAATTTTTATATTGTATGTGTTGTCCTTAAATATTTTTAATTGCGGCAATTGATTAATTATTTCTATAAAATGCAAATGGCTAACTCCAAAAATTAAACAAAAATACTTTATGAATGAGTTTTAAAAAAGTTAAAATTAATATTAATAATATACTTATATCTTTTATTTTGACTCTATTCCATTTTTACTACAAAGTTTTTTAATCTAGAATTTCAGGAGGGAAAAATGAAATTAATCAACAGACTTTTTATAGTGATGATAAGTTGTCTTTTGTCTACTGTGGCTTTGGCAAAAGATCTTACTGTTGGATTAAAATCTGAGCCTAGCTCAATTGATCCACATTACCATAATCTTGGTCCTAATAACGCTTTCGCAACACATATTTACGGAACTTTAGTTGGATCAGACGAAAACCAACAACACTATCCTGACTTAGCTACGTCATGGAAGCCTATAAATGATACAACATGGGAATTTAAACTTAGAAAAGGTGTAAAATTTCATGATGGCAGTGATTTTACAGCTGACGATGTTATATTTACTGCTGAAAGAGCACAAAATGTTCCAAAATCCCCATCAGGATTTGGTACTTATTTAAAAGGGAAAGAGTTTATTAAAATAGATAGTCATACTATACATATTAAAACAAAAAAGCCCTATCCTCTAATGCCTAATGACATAATGACTGTTAAAATTATTTCAAAGAAAAATGGTGACGGTGCTACAACAGGTGACTACAATAGTGGAAAAGCTGCCATAGGAACTGGGCCTTACAAATTTGTTGAATGGGTGCCTGGTGATAAGATTGTCTTAAAAGCTAATAAAGATTATCATGGAGCCGGTACTGGAATGGCACAGTTTGAAAATGTACTTTTTAAGCCTATTAAATCTGGTCCAGCCAGAATAGCAGCACTATTAGCAAAGGATGTTGATTTTATTGACAACGTTCCTCCTTTGAATGTTGGAAAAATGAAAAAAAATCCTACAATCAAATTAAATAGTGGTCCATCTAACCGTGTTATTTATTTACATATGGACCAATTTAGAGAAGATTCACCTCACATCACTGCTATTGGTGGTGGAAAAATTAAAAACCCATTAATGGATGTTAGAGTTAGGAAAGCTTTATCATTAGCAATTAATCGTGACGCAATGGTTGCGAAGGTAATGGAAGGTATAGCTGTTAAAGCAGGCCAATTATTACCTGCAGGTTTTCATGGAGTTTCAACAAAAATGAAACCTGATCCTTATGATCCAGATACAGCAAAAATGCTTTTGAAGGAAGCTGGTTATGGCAATGGTTTTGAAATGACAATTCACGGACCAAATGATAGATACATTAATGATGCTAAAATTGCAGAAGCTTTAGCTCAAATGTTCTCTAGAATTGGTATTAAAGCAAAAGTTGAAACAATGCCAAAAGCTGTCTATTTCAAAAGAGCATCACGTGGTGGTCCTAATAAAAGTCCAGAATTCAGTTTTATGGTTCTTGGATGGGGGGCTGGTTCCGGAGAAGCTTCATCTCCTTTGAGAGCACTTTTGCATACTTATGATAAGTCTATAGGAATGGGAAGAGCCAATAGAGGAAGACATTCTGATCCTGTTGTCGACAAACTAGTTCAAGAAGCTCTTGGAACCGTTGATTCTGATGCAAGAGGAAAACTTCTTGCTGAAGCAACGGAAGTAGCAGTAGGTAAAAATTATGGTGTTATCCCAATACATTATCAAATGAATACTTGGGCATCTAAATCCGGCTGTAGCTACACTCCTCGAACAGATGAGAGAACTATTGCAACTTACGTAAACTGTAAGTAATTAGAACAATTTAAACCAGAGCAGTTATGCTCTGGTTTTTTTTAATTTAATGATGAAAACATGACCCCATTTATATTTACAAGATTAGCCCAGAGTGTGCTCGTATTATTTATAATGTCACTCTTGGTATTTGGAGGGGTTAATCTAGTAGGGGATCCAGTTGAAATGCTGATTAACCCCGAAGCTGATCAAGCCGAAGTAGAAAGAGTTATAAGAGAGTTAGGATTAGATAGACCTGTTACAGAACAATATTGGTATTTCTTAGTAAATGCTTTTAAAGGGGATCTTGGAGATTCATTTATTTTTGGTGAACCAGCATTAAAACTGATTATTCAAAGAATGCCGGCGACACTAGAGTTAGCATTATTTTCTCTTTTTATTTCACTTGTCATAGCAATACCTCTTGGTATTTATGCAGGCTACAAGCCAGAGAGTAAAACTAGCAAAATAATAATGGGTGGTTCAATTTTAGGTTTTTCAATGCCAACATTTTGGGTAGGTATTATCTTTATTATGATTTTTGCAGTCCATCTTGGATGGTTACCATCAACTGGAAGAGGTGAGATTGGTACATTTTTAGGGATTAATAGCTCTTTATTTACCTTAAATGGGCTATCACACGTTTTTCTACCTGCTTTGAATTTAGCATTATTTAAAATTTCATCGGTGATCCGCTTAACTAGAGCTGGAACAAGAGAAATAATTCTTCAAGATTATATTACTTTTGCTCGATCAAAAGGTTTGTCTGAAAAAAGAATAGTTTTAGTACATATACTAAAGAACATTCTAATTCCCATTGTAACAGTTGTTGGACTTGAATTTGGATCACTAATCGCATTTTCAACTGTAACTGAAACAGTATTTGCGTGGCCTGGAATGGGTAAACTAATCATTGACTCAATTTATAATCTTGATAGACCAGTTATTGTCGCTTATCTGATGATCATTGTAACATTTTTTGTTTTTTTAAACCTTATTGTCGATATTCTTTATACATTTTTAGACCCTAGAGTGAGAATTAAAGGTGACAGTCAATGAACCCCAAAATAAAAAAAATCAAAGAGTTTTGGAAAGATTTTTCATCCAATAAAGTTGCTGTAGTATCTTTAATAGTTTTTATGTTAATTTTATTTGTTGCTGTTTTTGCACCTTTAGTTTCACCAACTGACCCATATGATCTAAATACTGTAAGTATAATGAACAGTAGGCTAGCCCCTTTTTCGGAAGATTTTTCTGGGAATTATTTTTTACTTGGCACCGACGGAGCTGGAAGAGATATGGTTTCTGCTATATTTTATGGTTTACGTGTTAGTCTAGGCGTTGGTGTGCTTTCAGGCATTTTTGCTCTAATTATTGGATCTTTTTTTGGAATTTCAGCAGCTTTTTTTGGAGGAAAATACGAATCTGTAGTTATGAGGATAGTTGATATTCAACTAAGTTTTCCATCAATTTTAGTTGCTCTGATAATTTTAGCTGCTTTTGGAAAAGGAGTTGAAAAAACTATTATTGCATTAATTTTAGTCCAATGGGCCTATTATGCAAGAACTGCTCGTTCAAGTGCTTTAGTAGAGTTAAATAAAGAATATGTTGATGCAGCGAGATGTTTGGCTTTTAGTAATACCAGGATCATGTTTAAACATATTCTACCAAATTGTATGGCACCGCTAATTGTTGTTGGTACTCTTCAAACAGCTCATGCTATTTCATTGGAAGCAACGCTAAGTTTTCTTGGTCTCGGATTACCTATTACAGAGCCTTCTTTAGGTCTTCTTATTGGCAATGGATTTGAATATATGTATAGCGGTGATTATTGGATTAGCATCTTTCCCGGTGTGGCGCTACTCATTACAGTTGCTTCCATAAACTTAGTTGGAGACCATTTAAGAGATATGTTTAATCCTCGACTTCATTAAAAAATAAATAATTGCTTAATCTTCAATTCTGTATGCTAGCCTAACAGCCGTTTTACCTTTGAATAACCTTTTAGTAGGCATTATTAAAATTGTTTCGTCATATGGGGCATAAACAAATTCCTGGTCATCTTTACCAATAACAGTCCCTTTTTTTAGAACTTCAAAGCCTTGCCAGTCACTGGAAAATTTAAATTTATCTGTCTTTATAGTGATAATTTCTCCTACCCGATAAACCTCTTTTTGAAATTTTTTAGGCTTTAGTTCATTTAGAAACTCTTCACCAAATTTTTTATCCATAGTGCTTGTGCTTCTAAGAAATCTTATAAGAGTTTCAATTGCTATTCTTTCAGACAGTTTTTCCCAATGTTGACCACATTCAACTAGGAGTGCATTTTTATTACTCTCTTTTCTTGAGAAGTCCAAGTAATCTCTCATTCTCATACCCTCTTTATGGCCTGTGTCAGAAATAATGGGCATGCTCATTCCAACAGATTTAGCAAAGTTAATGCCTTTTTCTAATGTACCCGCCATCATAAGTGGAACACATGGTTTTTGCATTGAATGAATATCTAATAAATAATCAGCTTGTGATATTATGCTCTTGACTTCATTAGCTCTAAAAAATTCACTAGTCTTTTTTCTGGTAGTATCTTCCAAGACACCATCTGCCCATAATCTGTTAAAATCTTCATCAACCCATCTAGTTCTATTTGGATTTTTGGGATCAAAAGCAAAATAAGCTTCAACATTCATGAAACCTAGAGTTAATTTACCTGATTTAGGTCTAAAATTATTTTTTAAAAACCAATCTAAAGCAATAGCTCCACAAGGCTCATTCCCATGTACTATTGAAGAAATAAAAACATGAGGACCACTCATACCGCTATCAAGTGATAATATATAATCTACTCCTGTATTAGATTTTTTATAACTT
The DNA here is from genome assembly GCA_902517275.1 of uncultured SAR116 cluster alpha proteobacterium. GTDB lineage: Bacteria > Pseudomonadota > Alphaproteobacteria > Puniceispirillales > Marisalimonadaceae > Marisalimonas. The sequence continues at coordinate 71,172 of CABYBQ010000001.1, read as the reverse complement.
GATATGTCAGGAGCAGTTAATTCTACCGGGAACTCATTAGCATAATCTAGTCTTGGGTCATTCATAATTATTATCTCTAAATTACATTGTTAATTAATCATTCCTTCAAACGGTTTAACAAAATGCTCTTCACTCAATTTTACCATTTCTATTTTTTCAGGCTCATAACCGTGTGGTTTTAAAAGACTAGGAATTTCGTCACTCATCAAATTTAACTTTGTTTTTCTTTTACTGGGATCTGCTATTGGCACTGCAGCCATTAACTTTTTTGTATATGGGTGTTGTGGATTTTCAAAAATTTCACTTCTTAGTCCAATTTCAACTATCTCACCTAGATACATTACACCTATTCTATGACTAACTCTTTCAACTACTGCCATATCATGACTTATAAAGAGGTAAGACAGGCCAAATTCTTCTTGAAGTTCCATCATTAAGTTAACTACTTGTGCTTGAATTGAGACATCTAGGGCGGAAACAGCTTCATCAGCAATAATTAATTTTGGTTCTAAAGCAAGTGCTCTTGCAATCCCAATTCTCTGCCTCTGCCCCCCCGAAAGTTCGTGTGGAAATCTCAAGGCATATTGTTCGTTCAATCCTACACGATTTAACAATTGCATAACTTTCTCAGTTGATCCTAATTTTTCATCTAATCCATGTACTAAAATAGGTTCAGCTATTATCTGTCCAACTGTCATACGAGGATTCAAAGATGCAAAAGGATCTTGAAATATCATTTGCATTTGTTTTCTATATTGAATCATCTCTTTATTATTTAAGTTGGTTAATTCTACCCCCTCAAAAACAACACTCCCTCTTGTTGGTGATGTTAAACCTATAATACTTCTTCCAGTTGTAGATTTTCCACATCCACTTTCACCAACCAGCCCGAAAGTTTCTCCAGGTTGCAAACTAAGATCAATATTTTCAACAGCATGAATATTACCTTTTTTTGTTCCAAAATCCTGTTTTATAGAAAACCTTGTTGTTAATCCTCTAACCTGAAGTAACGGATTGGAAACTCGATTTACAGTATCTTTTATTTCAATTATTTTATTTTGAGTTGTTGTTTTTAATTGCTGATTGTCTGATGAATTTATATCTACATTCATAAATTTTGCGGGTAGTAACTTACCTTTCATACTTCCTAATTTTGGAACGGCTGCAAGCAATGATTTTGTATAAGGATGTTGTGGATTATTGAAGATTTCTAAAGCAGATCCTTCTTCAACTTTTTTTCCAGCAAACATTACAACAACCCTATCAGCAATTTCTGCAACCACTCCCATATCATGAGTAATAAAAATTACCGACATTCCTATATCACGTTGTAACAATTTAATTAAATCTAGTATTTGAGCCTGTATTGTAACATCAAGCGCAGTTGTGGGTTCATCAGCAATTAGTAAAGAAGGTTTACAACTTAATGCCATAGCTATCATGACTCTTTGTCTCATACCCCCTGAGAGCTCATGCGGATATTGGTTTAATCTCTTTTCAGGTTCAGGTATTCTAACTAACTTCAACATTTCTAATGCTATTTCTAGAGCTTCCGCCCTAGTTTTTCCCTGATGCTTTAAAATTGTTTCTGTCATTTGCATTCGTATTGTGAATACTGGATTTAACGATGTCATGGGTTCTTGAAAAATCATAGAAATATCGTTACCTCTAATATCTTTCATTACATCTTGGCTCTGTTGAGCTAAATCTAGATTTATTTTATTTTTAGTTTCTAGATTAATTTCTCCTGAAATTATGTTTCCACCTGAAAAATCAACAAGTCTCATTAGTGATAATGCAGTGACAGATTTACCTGAACCAGATTCGCCAACAATAGCAATTGTTTCTCCTTTTTTGATATCGAATGATACTCCATCAACAGCTTTAACCACTTGATCTTTTAAATTAAAATGAACTCTAAGATCTTTTACTTCTATTACAGGTAAGGAGTTATTTTTTTTACTTTGTAAACCTGACTCATTCATAAGTAACCCTCATCAATTTCTTTTTTTATTTTATTAATTAGTTTTTCTAAATCTTTTTTTAAAATTTTGAAGTTGTCTGTTTTTTTTCTTGTTTCTTCATTCATATATAATTTTCTATTTACCTCAATTTGAACTGAATTCTTATTTTGCAAAGGATCACTGTATGCTTTTACAAGCTCCATACCTTTATATGGATAATTGATATCTACAGAGTAGTTTAAACCCCTCAAAAAATCTACAATTAGGTCTGTAAACCTTCTATGACAAGATGTTCCTTCTCTATCTCCTATTACAAAGTCTGGTCTTGTTGTGCCCTGTGATTGATCTGACATTGCTGTAGCTTGATTTTGCATGGAGTGAGCATTTACATGGTAAAACTTACCATAATTTTTATAAGTTTCGTTTAGTGTGTGTTTAAGTATTTTATGATATGGTCTATGATATATATTAACTCTATCCATTAATTGTTTTAGTGTAATTTTATCTTTATACATTGGCTCTCCATTTGGAGGAATTTTTATCCAAACTAAACCAATGCCAAGTTCACTTTTAATAGTGGGATTAAATTTTATTTCGCTAATACTGTTATTTTTTTCATTTAAATCTTCAAATATGAAATCGGTTTCTGATCTATTAGGATCAATATATGACCTTGGAAATTTAGCTTCTATAAAAACTCCACCAATAGATGAAACATATTCATATAGCTCATTAACATGAGTATCTTCAGCTTGTCTTAGTTTTGAAAGTTCTGCTTGATGATTGAAATCTAATGGATATTCAGTGCCACTATGAGGAGAATCAATTATTAAAGGAATAGATTGACCTTCATCTCCTTCGACGTTTAGGATATTATCAAACATTTGAAGCTCCAAATTTTAAAATAATACCTAATTATTGAGTGTATAAAAAATGAATATCAAGCAAAAAATTAAACAAATAACTCCCACAATGATTGAATGGCGACATAGTATCCACGAAAAACCTGAAGTGGCGTACCAAGAAAAAGATACCTCTGACTTTATCTCAAAGAAGCTAAATGAATTTGGCATAGAAGTGCATCAGGGTATTGGTAAGACTGGTATTGTTGGAATTATAAGAGGTAAAAATAGTAATTTAAAAAAGGCAATAGGAATAAGAGCTGATATGGATGCTCTTCCTATGACAGAAAAGACTAATTTACCCTATGCATCAAAAAATGAAGGATCTATGCATGCGTGCGGTCATGATGGTCATTCAACAATGTTATTGGGTGCAGCAAAATACCTAGCAGAAACACGAAATTTTCATGGAACAGTTTATTGTATTTTTCAGCCAGCAGAAGAAGGTGGCAACGCAGGTGCAAAGGCAATGATTAATGATGGTCTTTTTAAAAAATTTAAGATTGACACTGTCTGGGGAATACATAATTGGCCAGGAATACCTCTAGGCCAAGCTGTCATTCATGAGGGTTTTGCAATGGCTGGGGGAGATATAATTATTTTTACAATTGAAGGAAAAGGAGGGCATGCAGCACAGCCTCAATATTCTAATGATCCAATGGTAGCCGCCGGTTTAACTATTACAGCTCTTCAAAGTTTAATTTCAAGACAATTAGATCCATTTAAAAATGCTGTTTTATCACTTACTAAAATTGAAGGTGGGTCAGCTTTTAATGTAATACCCGATACAGTAACAATTGGAGGAACCCTGAGGTCAACCAATACAATCATAAGAGATGACATGCTAAAGAAGATTAAGAAAGTTGCATTAAACGCATGCGCAATTTCTAACTGCAAAGTTAACATTGAAATTAGGCCAGGATATCCATCAACAATAAACGACAAAAAAAGTGCAAAATTAGCATCAGAAATTTTTAAAAATACTTTTGGTGAAGCTTTGATCAATGTTAAAGAAACTCCAACTATGGGTTCTGAAGATTTTTCGTATATGCTTAAAGAGAAACCTGGAGCTTACATTTGGCTAGGAGCAGGTGAGGATGCAGAAAAACTTCACAGCCCATACTATGATTTCAATGACGAACTATTACCAATTGGCGCTGAATATTGGGCAAATTTAGCTGAAACTATTCTTTTGAAATAGGATTTTATAAAACAGTTTTAAAAAGATACTTTTTTATCTTTATGATTTTTATTTCTAAAAAATTATCTATGAGATTTTTCCTCTAACATTTAATATTTTAAAAATACTATTTCAGATACTAATCTATTAATTTTTTGTTATATTAAAATAACAAATAAGTTATAGCGAGGCTGTAATTCCTCCATCAATATAAAGTGTGTGACCATTAACAAAACTAGATGCGTTGGAACTTAAAAAAATACTTGCACCCACTAACTCTTCAACTTTACCCCATCTTCCAGTAGGAGTTCTTTTTTCTAACCAAGATGTGAATTCTTTGTCAGCAACAAGAGCAGCATTTAATGGAGTATCAAAATATCCTGGTGCAATAGCGTTACACTGAATACCATACTTTGCCCAATCAGTTGCCATTCCCTTGGTAAGATTTCCTACAGCCCCTTTAGTTGCTGTATAAGGAGCTATTCCTGGCCTTGCCAATGATGTTTGAACACTTGCTACGTTTATGATTTTTCCTGAGCCCCTTTTTATCATATGCCTGGCTACTACTTGGCTCACGTTAAAAATTGATGAAATATTTGTTCTCAATAATTGTTCAAACATATCAGGTGGAAAGTCTTCGAGTGGTGCTCGATGTTGCATTCCAGCATTATTTATTAATATTTCAATTGGGCCTATTTCGCTTTCAAATTTATTAACAACATTATCGGTCTCATTTTGGTCAGTAACATCAAAAGATAATTGATACAAATTATTTTGTGGGGTAAGAGCTTTTGCCGCTTTACCTAATTTTTCTTTATTCCTTCCATTCAAAATAATTTCTGCCCCAGCTTCATCAAGGCCTTTAGCTAAAGCATAACCTATTCCTTGAGATGACCCCGTAATGAGAGCTCTTTTACCTTTTAAGTTGAATAATTCAATCCCAGTAGTCATTCATTATCTCCAAATTGAATAGAGATTAAATATATATAAATAATAAAAATATTGCTAATCATCTTTCAAAAATTTAACTTTAAGTTCTGAATTTGTAATATAGGTAATCGATATGAAATCATTAAAAATTCATGGGGCTATGGACTTAAGAATAGACGATTATCCATTAGAAAAATTATCTTCTAATCAGGTTGAAATTTCTATTGCAACAGGGGGTATATGTGGAACTGACCTTCATTATTATAAACATGGTGGGTTCGGCCATATCAAGCTTAAAGAACCAATGGTTTTAGGACATGAGGTATCTGGCCATATTACTAAATTAGGATCAAAAGTAACTAACTTGTCTGTTGGACAACTCGTATCAGTATCACCCTCTAGGCCATGTAACAAATGTGTATTCTGTTTAGAAGGAAATCAGAACCATTGCATAAACATGAAATTTTATGGCTCTGCAATGCCCTTTCCTCATATTCAAGGAGCATTTAGGGAAAAACTAATTGCTGAAGATTATCAATGTATACCAGCAGACGATCTTTCACCAGAAGAAGCGGCAATGGCAGAACCTTTGGCAGTTTGTCTACATGCAATAAAACAAGCAGGTGATGTTTTGGGGAAAAAAGTATTAATAATTGGATCTGGCCCTATTGGTGCGCTGAGTGTTTTATCGGCCAGACGTGCAGGAGCAGAAGAAATATTTGTTACTGACATTTCAGATAAAGCACTAAAATTCTCAAATTTAGTAGGAGCAGACAAAGTAATAAATACTTCAAAAAACTATCCTCAAATTGAAAAATTTCAAGTTGGCAAAGGTTATTTTGATCTTGCAATTGAATGTTCTGGCTCTGCCTCAGGTATAAATGATGCTATTAAATGTTTAAAACCAAAAGGTACTTTAATACAACTGGGTTTAGGCGGGGATGTTCTTATGCCATTAGTTTCTGTAACAACAAAAGAATTAAATATTAAAGGATCATTTAGGTTTCATTCGGAGTTTGAATTAGCTGTCAAGATGATGAAAAAGAAACTAATTGATGTTAAACCTCTTATTACTCACAGTATTCCTTTTCAAAACGCCGAACAAGGTTTCAAAATTGCAATGGATGAAAAAGAAAATAGTATGAAGGTTCAATTAATATTCTAGTTTTATATGATCAGTTTAATTAATTTGAATGAATAAGATTAATAAAGGTTGACTTCTATACCATTTCAAACGCACCATTAGAGATTAATTTTCATAGGGGAGTTGAAATGAAAAATTTAAAAAAAATAATTTTAGGTGTGTCGGCGTTGGCTGTTGCCTCAACCTTATCAATAAATGCTATAGCAGAAGAATGGCGTGGATGGAATATTCATAAACCAGGGTATCCAAATACTGTAGCTATGGACAAGTTTGCCGAATTGTTAAAGGAAAAAACTGGCGGCGAGATTACTTTAAAAATGTTTCATTCAGGCGTATTGGGAAACCAACCTGATGCTATTGAACAAGTTAGAGTAGGAGGACTAGCTATTGGTAACTTCAATCTTGGTCCAATAGGGCCTATGGCTGCAGAGGCAAACGTAGTTTCATTGCCTTTTATATTTAAGGACATGGGTCATATGCATAGAGCTTTAGATGGTGCTGCAGGAGACAAAATTAGTGCTGGGATGGAAAAAATAGGAATAGTTGCGCTCGCGTGGTATGACTCAGGAGCCCGTTCATTCTACAATTCTAAAAAACCAATTATGAAGCCATCAGACGTAAAAGGTTTAAAGGTAAGAGTTATGAATAACGACCTATACTCAGGAATGATTTCTGCTTTGGGAGGGAATCCATCACCGATGGCTTTTTCTGAAGTTTTCCAATCACTAAAAACCGGTGTGGTTGATGGAGCTGAAAATAATTGGCCTTCTTATGAATCAACAGGTCATTTTGAAGTAGCAAAATATTATTCACTTTCTCAACATTTAATTATACCTGAATGTGTATGTATAAATGATAAAGTATATAATAACTTATCTGCTAAAAATAAAAAGGCTGTAAAGGAAGCTGCAAGAGAATCAGCAGAATTACAAAGAGCTTTGTGGGAAAAAAGAGCTATTTCTAGCCGTGATAAAGTAATGAAAGCTGGGGTTAAATTTAATGAAATTCCAAATAAGCAAGCTTTTATGGACGCTATGAAGCCTGTTCACACAAAATACTTGTCAGCGAATCCTGATTTAGTTCCATTGGTAAACTTAATTAAAAATACTAAATAAAACTTTAATTTTATTGGCCATATTTAATATGGCCAATAACAAATTTGACAAATATTTACATGGAGATTAATTATCAATAAAAAATCTCTTAAATTATTAGAAATTTATAATACCCTACTAGAAAAAATTGCTTACGTTTGTAATATTGTAACTGGATTTGCTCTGATTGTGATGACAGTAATTTTCAGCTGGTTGGTTTATGGCAGATATGTTTTAAACTCTACACCAACATGGGTAGAACAAGTTTCTCTTTTGCTTGTAGTCCTAATTGGTTTTTTAGGTGCAGCTATAGGAATTCACAAAAGAACACATTTAGGAGTATCCTACTTTAGAGACAGAATGCCTATTGTATTAAAAATTATTTTTGACTTAACAACTCATTTTATGCTCATGATATTTGGTTATGTTATGATGGTATATAGTTATAAATTAGTTGTTTTCAAATGGAGCACACAAATTCCTTTAATTCATATTCCTGAGGGACTAAGAGCAGTCCCTATTATGATTTGTGGAGGATTAATTTTACTTTTTTCGATTGGTCATTTGTTAAATTATAAAGGTACCATTACTAAGAATATCAAGCCTAAATGAGGTAGAAAATATGGGCTTATTAATAATGATGGGAATTTTTGCTTTTGGAGTAGTTATCGGAGTTCCTGTAGCCTTTGCTCTCGGCATTGGAGCAGTGTCAGTTTTCTACTTCGAAGGATTACCCTTAATTATTGCTTTTCAAAGAATTATTTCTGGAATAAATGTTTTTTCTTTACTTGCCATTCCTTTTTTTATTTTTGCAGGAGAATTAATGTTCCATGGAGGTATAGCAGTAAGGTTAGTTAGATTAGCCTCCTCTGCAGTTGGTGCTGTAAGAGGAGGTCTTGGTGTCGTAAACGTTTTTGCATCTATGCTTTTTGGAGGAATTTCAGGATCAGCAGTTGCCGACGTTTCAGCTCTTGGTTCAATATTAATTCCAGTGATGAAGGAAAAAGGATATGACGAAGACTACGCGGTAAATGTAACTGTCACATCTTCTATTGCAGGCATCATGATACCGCCTAGCCACAATATGATTTTATTTGCTGTTGCGACTGGCGGTGGGGTGTCAATCACTCAACTCTTTTTATCTGGGATAATACCAGGCGTTGTCATGTGTGTTTGTTTAGCTTTAGTTGCTTACTTGGTGGCTGTTCAAAGAGGTTACAAATCAGAAGTTTTTCCGGGATACTATGCTCTATTTTTACATTTTGTAACTGCACTACCAGGACTGTTTACTGCAGTTATAATAGTGGGGGGAGTATTATCAGGTATTTTTACAGTAACAGAATCAGGTGCATTTGGGACTCTTTATGCTTTCCTAGTTACAGTTTTTGTTTATAGGGCTTTAACTTGGGAAAATTTTAAAATTGCTGTGATTAATTCTGTTAAGACTACATCTATGGTTATGATACTAGTTGCTAGTGCATCTGCTTTTGGTTACATGTTAACTTTTTATCAAGTTCCATCCCAAATGATAACCTTTATGAATGGTATATCAAGTAATCCTATTGTTATTTTATTGATGATAAACATAATGTTATTAGTCTTGGGAATGATTATGGATATGGCCGCATTGATCCTAATTTGCACGCCAATTTTTTTACCATTAGCTGTATCTTTAGGGATGGATCCCCTTCAATTTGGTATGGTATTGATGATGAACTTAGGACTTGGTTTATGTACACCTCCAGTAGGTGCCTGTCTTTTTGTCGGCTGTGCAATTGGTAAAGTACCAATTGAACGAGTTGTAAAAACAATTTGGCCATTTTATTTTGCAATCTTTATTGCACTTATGCTTACTACTTTTATACCTGCTATATCCTTAACTTTACCAAATTTAATAAAATAGTTATCTTATTTAAATTTTTGTAATTTTGGAGAAAATAAATTGAACAACATTCACGTAGATTGCGTGTTAGATATAAAAGCAAATTTAGGAGAAGGTCCTATTTGGTCAACTGCAGATCAAAATCTTTACTGGGTTGATATAAATAACTGCCAACTAAACAAGTTCAATCCCATAAATGGTAAAAATAAAACTATAAATGTTGGTAAACCAATTGGATGTTTTGCAATTAAAAAGAACCTTAATATTATATTAGCTCTTACTAGTGGTTTTTTTGAATTAAACCAAAATGATAAAGGTATGAAATTCATAAATAATCCAGAGAATAATATTTTAGATAATAGATTTAATGATGGAACCGTTGACTTAAAGGGTAGGTTCTACGCCGGAACAATGGCGATTAATGGTTCAAATATAAATGCTGAACCTAAAGGTAGTCTTTATTGCCTTGATAAGTCTGGTAGAGCAAAAAAAACTATGGCAGGTTTTCATACTATTAATGGCTTAGCTTTTTCACCTGAAGGTAGAACAGCTTACATATCTGATAGTGCTCCTTGGATCAGAACTATATGGGCATATGATTATGATTTAGATGAAGGTATTTGGTCTAACAAACGTATTTTTTTTGATACTAAGGATACTGCAGGTAGACCAGATGGCGGTTGTGTTGACACAGACGGTTGTTATTGGATGGCTGGAGTTTCTGGTTGGGAAATAGTAAGACTTACACCAAAGGGCAACATTGATATGATTATAAAAATGCCAGTAGAGAAACCTACTAAAATTGCCTTTGGAGGGAAAGATCTAGATATTATTTATGTCACATCTATTGGAAAAGATATAACTAGAGGAACAGAAGAAAAACAACCTTTAGCAGGAGGAATATTTGCTTTGAAAGTTCCTGGAGTTAAAGGAATGCAATTTCCCTTTTTTGGATAAAACTATTATTCTAAATCTAACTCTATCAAACCGCTTGTGTATTCATTTGGTCCCAGAAACTTGCAATCTATATTTTCTTTTTTTCCTTGCATTAAGTTAAAGCCGTCAGTTGGATGACTTACTGGCTCAATGCAAAAATATTCCTCTGCTTTTGGAACATGGACAATTAAATGGTTGAAAATTTTATCCACTTTCATTGTAATTTTTTTCTTTTTATTGGGCCAAATAATTTGAACCTTTCCACTAAAATTTTCATAACACACCGTTTTTTCATCATTCCACAATGCTTTTCCATTTCTAAAATTAAAATTATTTTCTATAGGCTTGGTTTTGGTTGGAAAATCTTCTGGTTGCCCTTCCCATTCTCTTGAAGCATTGAAGCTTAATTTAATCTCATCATTAAAATTAAAAAATGGGTGTATCCCAAATCCAAAAGGCATGATGTTTTTTGAATTATTCAGGAGTTTTAATTCAATTTTGCATGAGATCGCAGTCAAATAAATTGATTGAGTTATTTGATATGACCAAGGCCAACCGAATTTGTCTGCTTCATGTCGATAAATTAAAATAACAGAAGCATTTGATTGTTCTACAATACTCCATTCACTTAAGTATCCATGACCATGAATTGCATGAGGAAAAGCATTTTGATTCAAGTTATATTCTAATCCATTAAATATAAATTTTGCATTTTTAATTCTATTAGAAAATGGAGCTAATGGAAAACTGCCACCTTTAAACAAATGAATAGACTTTAGATCATGGAGAGGTATTGGACGTAAAACATGAAAATCGTCAAAAATTAAACTACTAATTCTTCCACCAATTTCAGGTAAAAGATCTAATTTAATTTTCTTATTTTGTAGGGTAATTACTTTTAAAATTTTCATAAATCATTTTTTGAAGTTTTTCTAATAATCGTATTTGGTGATTTTAGAAGGGAGTCCTGCAATTCTGTGCCTAAGCCAATTCCATCCATAGGGAATGCAAACCCTTTTTCAATCTTTGGAAGGTTATTTACTAACTTTTTATAAAAGCCATTATAATAGGACCTTACACTTTCTAAAATCATTGAGCTTGAAAATGCAAGACTTATATGAAGATTAGCAATCCAGACAATCGGCCCAGTACAATCATGGGGACACATCATTCTGTTATTGGCGTGAGCTATACCAGATATTTTTATAGCTTCTGAAATTCCCCCAATCCAACCTAAGTCATAATGCATGTAATCTATAGCGTCTAAAGCTAGAGCATCACGATACCATAAAGCTGTCCCTAAGGCTTCACTACCTGCAACAGGAGCTATGATATTTTTTCTAAACTCAGCAAGATCTTTTAAGTGAGCCATGTTTATAGGGTCTTCGTGCCAAAAAACATCAAATTCATCTACTTGACGGGCTATTTTTAAAGCTGGCGCTAATTGCCATAATGAATGATATTCAAGCATTATATCAATCTTATTTCCAACAGCTTTACGTATTTTTTCAATTCTATTTATACCTTCCTTTAAATTTTCCAAGGATATCATTTGACCTTTCGTTGGAAATGCAAATTCATCAAATGGCCAAATTTTCATTGCTGAAACACCCTCATCCAAGAGACTCTGTGCTAATTCCCCTGGGTTTTGAGCTTGCATTTCTAAATCGTCATAATTATTTTTTTCTTTTTTTACAACAGTTGATCCTACTGACCGAGATCGCGAATTTGCATTCCAGTTATACCCATCAGCAGCACATGTATTATATATTGGTATGTAATCTCGACTTAGACCTCCTAACATGTCTACTAAACTCAAATTACTAGCTTTAGACTTTAAATCCCAAAGTGCTATATCAACCGCAGAATTTCCTCTATATTCAACTGATCTTGTTGGGTATCCAATATATCTGTTAGCTGTCCAGTTAATTAGGTTATCTGAATGTTCATTTATTCTAAGGGGGTCCCTGCCAATTAGATAGGGCGCACATGTTTCATGCAAATAAGATATTATAGCTTGAGGGTTCCTAAATGTTTCTCCTAAGCCCGTCAAACCCTCATCAGTATAAAGTTTAATCCAAACAAGATTAGAATATTTAGTATTTTGTATTGTTTCTATTCCAGTAATTTTCATTTAAAACCTTAAACTAAAGAAGTAAAAATAAATGTTTTGGCCCCTAAAAAGAAAAAAAATAGAGTAAGTATTATTGCAACACCTAACAACCCCTTACCAATTTCTTTAAACATTTTGATAACCTATTAACTTTTAGCAATTTGTTTTTAAATAGATAATATAAAAAATATTTAGTTTATTTTATTATTTCATTCTATCATTTGTTAATGAAAAGTCGATTAACAACTAGTAATCTTTCCTCATTGGGACAAAATTCAATTATTGGAAATGGTGTAAAGGTCAAAGTTTATCTTGAAGGCCATATGATAGGACCAGGTAAAATGGAGCTGCTGAAGCTCGTTGCTAAAAAAGGTTCCGTTAGATCTGCTGCAAAGGTTATGGGAATGAGCATAAGAAGAGCAAACTTACTTCTTAAGACTATTGAAGATGCTTTTCATACTCCGATTTTAGAAAAAAAAATGGGTAATAAGGGAACAAAAGTTTCTTCTTTTGGTAAAGATCTATTAAAAAGATATTTTGATTTATGTAAGCATTTATCAATTGAATCTAAAGAATTTATTAGTTGGGCGTATCAAAAAAAAGTTAAAAGTAAACGATGAAATATCAGAAGTAAATTTTACATTATCAAATAAATAACTGTAAGGTTAATAAATACTAAAGTTGTAGGATAAGTTATTTTATCTAAGATTTTGTAAAAATTGAGTAGTTTTAAAATTTATTTTATGAATTTTCGGCTTTTAAATCGAATGGATAGCAAATAGTTATAATGAAGTGATTTTTGATACTGACATCAAGGCAGTTGCAAATGAAGATGTAATGTCTGCACAAAGGTTTTTAATCAACTAAAGGTTGAATAATTTGGAAACATTAAAGGAAATAATACCGTGTGTCATTTTAGCAGGAGGCAAAGGTAGAAGAATGGGTGGTAAAGAAAAAGCTTTGATCCATCTTTTGGATAGACCACTTTTATCTTATGTTTTAGAAAAAGTATCAGGCAAAGTTGCACCTATTGCATTAAATATAAATACGAATTTTGATAACTTTCAAAAGTTTGGTTATAAGATAATTAAGGATCCTATCAAAGGTCATTTGGGGCCCCTGGCTGGAATTTTAGCATCATTAAATTGGGCAAAGGAGATAAATCAAGATTGGGTTTTGACTTTACCATGCGACACCCCATTTCTTCCTAAGAATCTAGTCCAATCTATGGTCGAAGCAAAGAATAAAACTCCAGAGGTTGATTTAGTGGTTGCAAAATCAAGAGGCTTTAATCATCCAGTAATTGCTTTATGGAAATCAGATATTAATAACAAATTACAAAATGCTCTAAATGAAGGTGTTAGAAAAATAGATATTTTCACAGCTCAACTAAACATTTCTTATGTTGACTTTGATAACATACAAAATTCAGAATTTGATCCTTTTACTAATTTAAATTCACCTCAAGATCTTATACTTGCACAACAAATCCTTGGCAAATTACCACCTTTGTTTGGACTTGCAGGTTGGTCTGGATCAGGCAAAACAACTTTATCAACAAAATTAATTAGAAATTTTACTAAAATAGGTATTAATGTGGGTACTCTAAAACATGCTCATCACAAGTTTGATATAGATAAACCAGGAAAAGACTCTTACAACTTAAGAAAAGCTGGAGCAAGACCCATAATTATTTCATCTAAAGAAAGGTTTGCTCTAATTCAAGAAAATGATCAAAATGAAGAAAAAAGCTTGTTCAAAATGGTGGAAATGTTTTCTAAAGAACCTATAAATAAATGCGACATTATTGTTGTAGAGGGCTATAAAAATGAAAATATTCCGAAGCTTGAAGTTCATAGATCTATTATTAATAAACCATTCCTTTTTAAGAATGATAAAAACATATTTGCCATAGCTTCTGACAATGCAAAAGTCACTGCAATACCCTCACTTGATTTAAATAATATAAACTCAATAACAAATTTCTTAATTCATAAATATTCTTTAGAGTAATTTTCTAAATTATTTGATTTATATACTTCTGTGATCAAATGGATAAAATTTTAATAGTTTGCCTTTTTTAACTTCAAAACTGTCATAAGGTATTTCAACTAAACCATCCGCTCCAATAAGTGATGAAATAACACCTGATCCTTTTCTGCCATGTAAAATTATTTCTGATTTTGATGAACTATTATTTATTTTAGCTCTTAGAAATTCTGTCCTACCTATCTTTTTTTTATGTTCAAACCCCGACGGTAATTTGAAAAAAACTGGATTTAAGTTAATTCCACCAGCTAGTTTATTTATGATAGGGTTGATTAATAATTTAGAGCATACAAATGCAGCAACTGGATTTCCAGGAAGACAAAATATTAGTTTTTTATGAAGCATCCCAATACCCATTGGTTTGCCTGGTTTCATGGCTAATTGCCAAACTAAACTTTCAGCTCCAATATCTCTCAATGCAATTTGGGTATGATCTTCAATACCTTCAGAGGCACCACCTGTTGATATAACTACGTCACTTTTAGAAAGACAGTCTAGATATTTAGATGCTAAATCTGATCTATTATCTTTGACAATACCCATATCTATAATTTCAGTATTATTTGTTTGAAATAAAGATTTAAGCATTGGTCTATTTGAATCATAAATTTGGCCATTAATAATCTTACTATATCTAGGGTCTATCAATTCATTCCCTGTTGATATAATTGAAATTTTAATTTTATCATATACCTCAATTTTATTAATGCCTGATGCAGACAACTGGCCAATGTTGGATGAATTTAAAATTTCACCTTTCTTAACAATTAATTCGCCTTTTTTGAGATTTTCGCCAATAGGCCTTACATTTTGTTGAGCCTTGATATCTCCCTTTATTATAACTTTTGAACCTTTTCTTTTACAATTCTCCTGCATAACCACAGTATCAACACCTTTGGGTAAAATAGATCCAGTATAAATTTCAATAGCCTGATTAATTTTAATTTTATTATTGAAGGGTAAACCCGCCTTTGCTACACCCACTACTTCAAATTCAGTTTTAGGGTCTTTTATTAAACTTTTGTGTAATATGCCATAACCATCAACAGCAGAATTAAGTGTTTCTGGAAGATTTATTGAACTTTTAATTAGATTATAATTAATTCTTTGAGTAGATTCATTAACCAATACTTTAGTTTTACAATCTATAGAACTAATCAATTTTATTAATTTATTTTTAGCATTTTCTAGCTTTGTAAGTTTATGCACCATGCAAGCTCTGAGAAGTTTGGTGTTATTACCATAATGGATGAACTCAATCTATCTCCCATTGGCTATTATTACCTATACTAAAAAAAAATAAAGTTATTTTATCACTTTTGTTTTAAAGTAGATTTATTATTTATTAATTTTTAATATTAAAATATTGTTATAGGCATCTTATTATGAATGAGATTTGGGAACTACCAGGATTTAAAATAGTAGAGTTATTCACAAAAAAAGAAATTTCCGCAGTTGAGATTTGTAACGAAACAATAAAGCATATTGAAAATACAAACCCCAAAATAAATGCAATAGTCATAGATACTTTTACTGAGGCCAAAAATACAGCTCTTTCATTAGATAAAAAATTAAATAACAAAGAAAATTTGGGAAAACTTGCAGGCGTACCTGTTACTGTTAAAGTAAATACAGATCAAATAGGTTACGCAAGCACAAATGGTTTAAGGATACAAAAAGATCTTATAGCAAAAAAAGATAGTCCTGTTGTTAATAATCTAAAAAAATCTGACGCTCTTATTGTAGGTAAAACAAATACACCTGCGTTTAGCATACACTGGTTTACCAGAAATAGTTTACACGGACATACCCTTAACCCACATAACAAGAATATAACACCAGGTGGTTCTTCGGGTGGAGCCGCAGCTGCTACAGCTTCAGGAATGGGAGCCATTGGTCACGGCACTGATATTGCTGGCTCTATTCGTTACCCTGCTTATGCTTGTGGCATACATGGTTTGAGACCAAGTTTAGGTCGTGTCCCAATGATAAATTACACTACCCCTGACAGACATATTGGTGGACAAATAATGGCTGTATCTGGCCCACTTGCTAGATCAATCAAAGATCTTGAACTCGGTTTAAAAGCTATGAGTATTGAGGATTATGACGATCCATGGTGGGCTCCTATACCATTTACATTTGAAGCACCACAAAAAAAATTAGCCTTAATAACAGAAATTAAAGGGTTAAAAATTGATCCAATAATAAAAGATGAATTAAAAAACGTTGCAAAACATCTAGAAGATATTGGTTGGATAATCGAAGAACCGGATGCTCCAGATTTTCAAGAAGCTGCTAAATTTCAAGCTGCTTTATGGCTTGGGGAATTTAGAAGAACTGGGGGGGAAGCCATAAAAAAAGAAAATGATCCTGACGCAAATTTTATTTATGATCAAATGTCCAGAAGATGTCCGGACACAAGTTTAGAAAACTTTATGGATGCCCTTCAAAACAGGGCAAGAATAAGTAGAGAGTGGAACAATTTCTTTGATAATTACCCTTTGATTTTGTGCCCTGTAACTGGAGATTTACCTTTTCCAGACTTAAAGGACCTAGAATCACCTGAGTCTTTTGATTTAGTTTTTGATTCAATGCTTCCTCAAATTGCACCTCCATATTTAGGACTTCCAGGTTTAACATTTTCAACAAATAAAATTGCTTCCAATATACCACTGGGAGTTCAATTTATTACAAGAAAATATAGAGAAGATATTTTGTTAAATGTAGGATATGAGTTAGAAAATTTTTTTCCTGAAATTAAGCCTATATTGCCAAATTCATAGTTAAAAATTTTTTATAATCTTGGTTTAAAAATAAATATTGAAAATTAAATTTATAATATTATAGAATCATGATTATTAATTATGAAGTGCTAAAATATGTTTAAATCAAATGTAAAAATAACATATGCCGAATCATGGTTACCTATACATCACAGATTTTTAATTCATACAGTAGAACTTTTATCAGCCAGGATATCTCTTGAAAAAAGATATAAGAATTTTATTTCATTATGCCAAGACAAAAGAGGAACAGATCTTTGGAAACACGCATTAAACTCTATGGGTATTCAAACACCTACATTAGATCCTATTCCTAAAAGAGCAAAATCAAAAGGAGTAATTATAGTAGCAAATCACCCTTTTGGAGTTGCAGATGGAGTTTTTTTATCATGGTTTGCCTCAACATTAGATGAAAATTTTAAAGTTATTGCTCATGGAGTGCTCAGACAAGAACCTATACTTGCAGACAATATTCTTCCTATTGATTTTAGTAATAGTAAAAATGCAATGAGAAATAACGTTGTGACAAGACAGACAGCAATTAAAATTTTAAAAAATGGTGGGGTTGTTGCAATTTTTCCAGCTGGAGGAGTGGCTTGGTCAAGAAAAAAAGGGTTGCCTATTCAAGAGGATGATTGGAAACCTATGCTTGGAAGACTAATCAATGATTCAAATTGCGATCTCATAATGACAAAATTTGACGGTCAAAACTCCAAGGCATTCCAGTTGGCGTCTCGTGTTCATCAAACTATAAAGCAAAGTTTATATTTATATGAAATTAAGAAAAGTTTAGATAAACCAATGCAATTCAAAGTTTTGAAATATTTAAAAAGTCAATCCTTACCTAATTTGAATGATAGAGATTTATCCTTATACCTTCAAAAAGAGTTCAACAAATCGCTTTAACTATTAAATAACTTTCCACTTTTTTTTGAAAGTTCAGGTGGTGCTGTTGGCCTCTTTAAGAACGTCTCAACATCGTTAACATCCAAAAACTTATCTCCTGCTTTTATAATTTCATCATTCGTTAATTTTTTTAGAGGAGTGTATTTTGGATGATGATGCTCTACAAAAGGATTATTTCTTGCTGCATTATAACAACACAAAAGCGTCCAACGTCTATCAGGAGAATTATTTTTATCTGATCTATGGAGAGTATTACAATGAAAGAACAAAACATCGCCTGGGTCCATTTCACAATAAACCAAATTTAGATGTTTTTTTGCCTCCTCAACTCTTTTGAGATCCACTCCTACTTGTCCACTCTCAAGCAAAGCATGGTCAATTCTACCCAAGTTGTTTGAACCTGATAAAACCTGTAAACATCCATTTTCTCTAGTACATTTATCCAAAGCAATCATTACAGTTGCCATAAGTGGAAATAAACATCCATTGTTGTACCAGTAACCATAATCTTGATGCCACTCCCAAGCGCCTCCTTCATAAGGTTCTTTAGCAGTGATTTTGGAGTGATAGTGGTAAACTTCACCTCCTAGTAAACTTTCCATCGTATCAACAATTTTTTCTGATCTTGCCGTGACGCCATAAATACTGTCGTCAGGATGGTTCCATGCCATCATTTTTGTTGTTAAACCTTCAGAATCTTTTCTATCATATAAATGATCCCTTATGGCTGGATCCTGAATTGAGGCATTCTGTAAAAGTTCCGTTTCTTTTTCATTAAAAAAATTTTTAACTATAACATAACCATTCTTATGGAAATCAGAAGTTTCAGATTTACTTAGGAATGATCCCATTTAATTTAATCTCCAAGTTATATTTTATTTAAAATACTAAGACATATTTTTTAATTCGTGCCAATTATAATAACTTTTTTTAATATCAGCATCATAACCAAATGCCTCTAAAACTCTTTCTAAGTAAATTAAAAGATTTTTACTCAATATTTTTTTGTTCTTTAAATTATATTTATTCTTTAAAACTTCCACCCAAATGGTCATAGCACTATGTACAATTGCAATCGGAATAGGATCTATATTATTAATCGTTCCATTTTTAGTGTCTGTCACTAATACATTTACTAAATTTTTAAAATCATTTTGTAAATAAGAAAGCTTTTTTAGGATAAGTTCAGTAGAGCCATCGGTACTCTCTTTAGAATTTGGTTCTTGCTCCCATTTTCTATTCAGTAAATCTTTTATGGGTGTTGGTATATTTGTAAGTTTTGAATTAAGTTGTTGAAAATCTGATACGATTTTATTCAATAAAAGAATATTTTCATCATTGTTATTAATTTTAAATTTTTCACCAGACTTATAATTCTCAAAGATAACATACATTCTTCTGGAGGTTTTTATAAGTTCTGATAATGAGAGTTTGACAAAAACATTTTTTTTTGAGCCTTTAATTATAGTTCTTAAACCAAACTCTATTTGTTCTCTTTTCTTCAAAATCAACCTTTTTGAAATAAATCTAATTTTTTTGTACAATTATATAATGTATTTTGCATACACATTAGGTACGTTCCTCTAGCTTTACTATATTGATCTTTGCTCATCTTTTAATTAATTAGATTACATTATTGGATCCGCAACAAGTTTTTTATGTTGAGTTTTATTGATACTATTATTTGAACCTTATTTTAAAAAAAATGTATAAATATATCTTAGTTTAACAATGAAGGATGTTTAGTGCATTTCGCTGGTATATTAAATAAATTCCCAAAACCACTAATCGCAATAAGTCTAATGGTTATATCAGGTTTATTTTTTGTCTTTATGCATAGTGCTGTTAAATATTTATCAAAAGAAGTACATATTTTTGAGATCGCATTTTTTCGATGTGCTTTAGTAATTTTTGTACTGGCACCAATAATTTTACAACAAGGTAAAAGTGTCTTCGTTACCGGACAGCCTAAAATTCAGTTTCTACGAATTACAACTAATTCCGTAGCTATGTTATGTTTTTTTTACGGAATTTCTTCTACTCCACTAGCTCAATTGACTACATTAGGTTTTACTGTACCAATATTTACAACCATTTTGGCTGTTGTTTTTATGAAAGAAAAAATTAGGTTGCGAAGAACAAGCGCTTTAATCATTGGTTTTGTTGGTACGTTAATTGTTATGCGACCAGATATTTCAATTGAATTAGGTGCCGTTTTAATTATTTTTTCTTCTTTTTTATGGTCTGTTTGTCTGATATATATAAAAAAACTTACAGAAACTGACAGTGCAATTACCATTTCTCTTTATTTTGGAATAGGAATGATCCCCGCTACTTTTGTTATGGCGTTTCCTGTTTTTGAAATGATTGATTTAAGACAATTCATAATTTTAATATTCATAGCCATAACCGGAACTTTAGCTCAAACAATAATGAATTTTGCATTTGAAAAAGGGGAATTAGCTTTGCTTCTGCCTTTTGATTTTTTAAGATTGATATGGTCAGTTCTTATTGGTTATGCATTATTTGCAGAAGAACCAGAGATTACACTATGGATAGGTGGATTTTTAATAATTGGTTCAACATCATACATTGCATGGCGAGAATCAAAATTAAAATAAATAACAAAAGATCTATCCAGATAATGATGAGGCGCCACCGTGATCAGCAGACCATTTCATTGGATCATTCAAAAAACTTTCTACCTCCGCAATCTCATTGTTTTCAAAGTAATTAAATTCCTTAGCTACTTTTAAAACATCCCACCAAGTGGCCAGTGAATGCATCTGCAGGCCAATATCTTCTAATGTTTTCTTTGTTTGTGGAAATATATCATAATAAAAAACTACGAAGGTGTGATCAACTTTGGCGCCAGCTTGGCGAAGTGCTTGACAAAACTTTATTTTGCTATTTCCATCTGTAGTTAAATCTTCAACCAAAAGTATATGTGAGTTATTTTCGAAATCACCCTCAATTTGAGCATTTCTTCCAAATCCTTTTGCCTTTTTTCTAACATATTGCATAGGTAGCATCATTCTATCAGCTATCCATGCTGCAAATGGAATACCTGCCGTTTCTCCTCCAGCAATTGAGTCAATACTCTCAAACCCAATATTACGTGTTATTTCAGAAGCTGCAAAATCCATTAATGTATGTCTTACTCTAGGATAAGAAATGAGTTTTCTACAATCTATGTAAACTGGACTTGCCCAACCTGAAGTAAATTTGAACGGGTCTTTAGCACTAAATCTTACTGCTTCAACTTCTATTAACATTTTAGCAGTTATCCTTGATATAACACTTTTTTCGGGGAAACTAGTTGAAAACATTTTTAATTTTTCCTTATCTAAACATGTTTATTGAGTATTTAATCTTCATACATTTGAAATATTTACTTACCTAACATTTTCAAAATATAAAGTATTCAGATAAATGATTAAATGAATATTTAAAAATAGAGTCATGTATCACTAAAATATATTATTGATAATCATTTAAAAATTTATTTAATGTTGAAACACTTTTCATAAAATCTTTTATCTCCATTCTTTCATCTGGATTATGAGATCCCTTGTCATTTCTTATAAAAATCATTCCTGTTTTTATACCCTGATTTGAAAATATAGCGGCATCATGAGTTGCGCCACTTGCTACAGAAACCCTCGGAAAACCCAGAGACTCACTTGCATCTAAAAGTTTTTTTACAATTTCTTGATTACATTCAGCTGGATCTGATTTAATTACATTGTCAAACTCAAAATAAACTCCTTTTTCTCTTTCTATTGTTTTACATTCCGATCTTAATAATCCTTCTAATGCTTCCAAAGTTGAAATATCTTGGCTCCTTGATTCAAAACTAAATAAAATTTCTCCAGGTATTCTAGACATAGCCTGATTATCAACATCTGTATGAAAAATACCTGAAGTTAGAACAAGATCACCACCATGTTGTTCTATTGTATTCCAATGATCGTCCATACGAGTTATTAAATCGGCACCAGCAAAAACAGCATCTTTTCTTAAATATCTTGGAATAGTGCCGGAATGTCCAGCTGTACCCTTACATCTTATTTTGTGATGGCGATAATTACCTCGAATCCCAGTAACAACAGCAATTGGCCAATTTTTATCCACTAGAATAGGGCCTTGTTCAATATGTATTTCTATAAAAGCTTCAACCTCATTTTTATTTATCAAAGTTTTACATTTTCTAATCTGATCTAATTTTACACCAGACTCTGTCATAGCTTTTGATAATTTTTTTCCATTGCTTCTATGAGTAGAATTTAAATCTTCTTGGGATATTAAACCAAACAATGCTTTAGAACCAATGCAGTTTTTTCCATACCAAGCACTTTCTTCACCTCTTAATAATAACAATTTTATGGGCAAAGAAGTTTTGACTTTTTTTTCTTTTAAATAAACTAGAATTAAGAAACCAGCGATTACTCCGGCAAGTCCATCAAAATTACCTCCTTGAGGAACAGAGTCTATGTGTGATCCAATTAGTATATGATTATTTTTTATAGATTGTTCTAATGATAAATAAACATTTGCAGCAGCATCTTTTTCAATATAGAACCCAAATTCTTTTGCTAAATTTATCATGTAATTTATGCTTATGGTTTCTCCTTTACCATAAGATTCTCTAGAAACGCCAACTTTATCTCTGGTTAATGCCTCAATTTCGTTAAAAATTTTTATAGCTAATTCTTCAATCCATGCTTCCTTATGAAGAGGCATTGTATTTTTTGACATTTTTTAACATCCAATATTTTTTAAATAAATATGATTGATTTAACTATTAAATAAATGAATTTAAGAAACACTAAAATTTAAATTAAAAGAAATTACCTAAGAAAAACAAATTTGCCATCTTTTGATTTTTCAACATTATACGAATATCCGTCTAAGTTGAATTTTTTCAAATCTTCTTCATTTACCAAACGATTTTGAATTATGAACCGAGCCATAGCTCCCCTAGCATTTTTAGCGTAGAAACTTATAATTTTTTCTTTACCATTTTTACGTTCCATGAAGACAGGTGTGATGATATTTAATGATAAATTTTTAAGATTTATCGCATTAAAATATTCATTTGAAGCACAATTTACTAAAGTATCTGTTCCAATTTTTTTTGCGTGTTGATTTAGATTATTAGAAATTTTACGGTCCCAATATTCATATAATGAATTACCGTGAGATCCTTTTAATTTACTCCCCATTTCTAAACGGTAGGGTTCAATTGAATCAAGTGGTCGCAATAAACCATACAAACCAGACAAAATTCTAAGATGTTTTTGAGCCCATTCAAGGTCATGTTGATCCATCTTTTCTATATCTAAACCTTTATACGTATCTCCTGCAAAGGCAAAGGCTGCAGCTTTTTTATCTTGCTTACCAAAATCCGTAAATCTTTTCTTATTTAGTTCTGCTAATTGAGTGCTGATTCCCATTAAATCTTTTAAATTATCTGAGCTTAATTTTCTGACTTCAAAAATCAAATCATTTACGTTTTCAGCAAAAAGTGGTTTGGTTTCTTTAACCTTATTAATAGGGTGCATATTAAGTTTTTTCGCTGGGGAAACGACTACTAACATTTTTTTCTCCGTTATTATTTTAATTAAAATAATGCATATACTTAGAAAAGTCTAGATGACGGATTTTGTTCTAAATAAAAATTACCCACATCCAATTAATATGTTAAAAATCTAAAAAATAAATTAGTATTTTTTAATCTTGGTCAATCAATGGAATTACTTTCCTCCAAAAAAACTTTACCTATTGTCCTTTTAATAATTTTAATTCTGGTTTGGACTTCAGTTTGGTCTTTATTTAAAATTGCAATAGAAGTCGTTCCACCTCTAAGTTTTAGAGTTATTATTGGAATACCAGCTTTTATTTTATTATTAATTCTTGGTTTTAAAAAGGTTAAAACAATTAATGTTCCTAAAGGTGATTGGAAACCTTTAATATTGATAAGTTTTTTTAATGTCACCTTATGGCAAGTATTAATGTTGTATGGAATAAGTATGCTTGGTGGAGGAAGAGCTGCTGTTTTAACGTATACAATGCCTGTATGGGCAACAATTTTTGCAGCTATTTTTGGTTATGAAAGAATTAATATTTCTATTATATTTTCTTTAGTTTTAGGAATGATGGGCATTTTTTTTCTTTCCATTGAAATAAATGTTTTTGAAAATATTTTTGGTTTTCTCATCACCTTATCTGCTGGCTTAAGCTGGGCAGTAGGGACTATGATAGTAAAGTATGGTGGTATTAAATCTGATGGATTAATTGTGGCAGGTTGGCAGCAAATTATTGGAATAATCCCTATCATACCATTTGCTTTATATTTTGATCAAAACAATTTTGGATCTTTAAATTATATACATTTTTTTATTATTTTATACGGTATATTTTTGTCAAGCGCATATACCTATTGGGCTTATTTTACAATTTTACAAAAATTTTCAGTTAACGTAACATCTATATCAATCATGGCAGTTCCCATTTTAGCCATACTAGTAGATTATATTTTTGTAGATGTTAAATTCTCATGGTTAGATGTTTTAGCCCTAATTTTCATAGTGTCTGGTATATATATTGTTGCAACAAAACCATTCAACAAAACTAAAAAATCAGTCAATTAAAAAATTACTAAACTCCAAATCTTTAGAAATATTAATGTCATTTACTTCTCCTTTTGAAATTTCAACTCTTGCTCCAGTGTCTCTTAATTTTTTTAGAACCTCTTCACCAAATAATTTCCATGTTTTTTCTTCAATTTTTTTGTTTGGCCAAACTGTCATAGAATATCTTTGTGTATCAGAAACATCTACAGACAACCTTAAGAGCATTCCTTCTGCAAACCCCTTTGTTTTTCCTATTTGGGATAAAAGATTTGATGCAGCTTCTTTTGAGAAGTCATTCATAAAAGATAATTTCACGATTCTTACATACATTTGCGTAACCAGATAATATCAACTTAAATCTTAAGTAAAAAGTGTTCCAAAATGAAAAAATAATCAAGAAGATCTTTGTTAATTAATTTTTCATTGGATTTATGGCCTTCAGATCCTGTTCCAGGTCCAATATTAATTATATTAACACCATCATCTGCAAAATACCTACCATCACTAACTCCAATGGACGATAAAAATTTTGGTTTTTTACCTGTAATAACTTGTTTAGAAATAGATAATTTTTTCAAATAAATATTAGATTTATTTGACTTAAATGGGTTTGTACCAGTAAGAAATTTAATTTTTGCAGATTTATCAATTTTTAAAATAAAATTCTTAATTTCAGTAAAAGCTTTCTTTACATCTTCTTTATGAGTAATTCGTCTATCAATAATTATATCAGTTTTAGCAGGCACAACATTTACGTTTTCTCCGCCAGATACAACCCCTATATTAATTGTAGATTTATGTGTTCCAGAGTCATATTTTTTTAGTTCTTTTTTAAATTTAGAACTAAGTTCACTTATTATTTTTGCAGATTTTTCAATTGCGTTTTTCCCTTTATGAGGCTCACCTGCGTGAGAAGTTTTACCTATAATATTAACCTCTACCCAAAATACACCCCTTTCTTCTATAACAAAATTATTATTAGTTGGAGCACCTAGAATTAGCGTATGTGGTTTTATTTTCTTTGATCTTCTTAGATATTCTGTACCATCTGGTCCTAAATTCTCTTCATCTGTTACAAAAGTAAAATCTATATTTTCTTTAATATTAGGAAATAATCTTTTAAAATTTTTTGCTAAATATAAATGTACTGCTGCACTTGATTTGCAATTAACAGCACCAAGACCATATGAATAATCTTTTTCTATTTTAAGACTATATGGGTCACTTTTCCACTCGCTCAAAATCGGCCTAACAGTGTCTATATGTGAGTTAAAGACAATTGACTTTTTTAAACCTTTATAATTTGAAGCTACAATATTAATTTTTTCTTTATTAACACCAAAAGATTTAACCTTTAACCCACTATCTTTAAGATATAAATTTATAAAATCACCAAAATCTTTACTACTCCCTGGAGGATAACAAGTATTTATTTTAACAAGTTCTTTTAATAAATTTAATAATTCTTTTTGAATATTTTTATTCATTTTAAGTTCTAAAAAGTCTTTTCGAATTAAGTTTTATTGAAAATTAAATATTGTCCTCAACCATTTATAATAATTTTTCTTTTAAAATAACAATCTTTATTTAATATTTTAGCGTAACAAAATTGTAATAATTTAAATCTATTAAAAAATAAAATAACACTTCACCAACCACACCAATCCAGCCTTGAACACTGAATAGGCTGACCTACCTCTGACCAAAGATGAATCTTAATTAGGAAAAGAATGCAGTAACCCCCTTAACAATATTTGTGTCTAATATTACTCTTTGTTGTGAGTAATAATTTTGATAAAAATAAAAATAAAATAAATCAGTGTATTATTAATATATCATGGCGGAGAGGAAGGGATTCGAACCCTTGAGAGGCGTTAACCCCAACACGCTTTCCAGGCGTGCGCCTTAAACCGCTCGGCCACCCCTCCAAAAAGATAGCATTTTACACCAACAATTTTTAACGAGCAAGTTAATATAAGCTATTATTTCATTGTAATTGTAATTATAAGTCTTAAATTAATATACAACTGAACTTCTAGGATTTTAAAGTTGATAATAGGAAGAATTTTCATACTTTTAGGCATAAGTTTTTTTATTCTAACACTTATTAGCAACTACTTTGATATAATTTTACAAATTGATAATAAAAATGAAATTACTCAGTTGGGACAATTTTGGTTTTATTTTGCTCCAAATAGTCTGCAAGTGGCTGAAGCTTTAGTCAGCAGATATATTGATCCTTGCTCAGCTCTAGAAGTATTAAATTGCTCTGGATTTATCTGGCATCCCTTTATATCATCAATATTATTATTGCCAGCAGCTCCTTTTCTGGCACTATTAAGTTTTCTATTCATAGGATTTGGAATAAAAAAGTCAGCCAGGAAAAAAATAAGTAATCAAACATCTAATTCAAAAAGAGCTTAATTTAATTATCACCCATTTTTAATGCTTCAAAGAACGCATTCTGAGGTATCTCAACGCTACCAAACTGCCTCATTCTTTTTTTACCTGCTTTTTGTTTTTCTAATAGTTTCTTTTTACGACTGATATCACCACCATAACATTTGGCTGTGACATCTTTTCTCATAGCTGATATAGTTTCTCTTGCAATTACTTTCCCACCAATGGCAGCTTGTAAAGCAACCTTAAAAAGTTGCCGTGGTATTAAATCTTTTAATCTTGTACATATAGCACGACCTCTATTTTCTGCTTGATCCCTATGACTTATCATGGCTAAGGCATCAACAGGATCCCCATTAACTAATATTGACACACGTACAAGATCCCCCTTCTTATAATTATCCATTTGATAATCAAAACTCGCATAACCTGAGGTCATACTTTTCAATTTATCATAGAAATCAAAAACCACTTCGTTCAGAGGCAATTTATAAACAATCATAGCTCTGGTTCCGGCGTATGTTAAATCTATTTGCTCCCCCCTTCTTTCAGTACAAAGTGTTAATACTGAGCCAACATATTCGTCTGGAACCATTATAGTGGCCTTGATCCATGGTTCTTCTATGTAATTGATATGGTTTATATCTGGTAAATCTGCTGGATTGTGAAGCAACTCATTCGTATTATCGCTTTTTTGAACTTTATAAACTACTGAAGGAGCGGTGGAGATTAGCTCTAAGTCAAATTCTCTAGTCAATCTCTCTCTTATTATTTCCATATGTAAAAGACCTAAAAAACCACACCTAAAACCAAAGCCTAAGGCCGCTGAAGTTTCAGCTTCAAAACTAAAAGATGCATCATTTAAAGACAATTTACTTAATGCTTCTCTTAAATCAGAAAACTGAGCATTATCCATAGGAAAAAGACCGCAAAAAACAACTGGCACTGAAGGTTTAAATCCAGGCAACATACTTTCCACAGGATTACGATCTTCAGTTATAGTATCTCCAACCTTACAATCAGCCACAGTTTTTACAGAGGCAGTTATAAAACCAATTTCACCTGGACCAAGCATATCCACATTCATTATTTTAGGAGTAAATATACCTAGTTTTTCAATTGTGTGTGATACTTTTGTTGACATAAAACGAATTTTTTGACCCCTTTTTAATGTTCCATTTACAACTCTAACTAATGTAAGAACTCCTAAATAAGGATCGTACCAACTATCTATGAGAAGGGCTTGTAAAGAGGCACTTGCATCTCCAACAGGTGGATCTAAGTTTTCTACCAATGAAGATAAAACTTCTTTTATTCCTAAACCTGTTTTTGCAGAAACTTCTATTCCTTCTTCAGCAGGTAAACCTATAACATCTTCGATTTGTTTTCTTATTCTTTCAGGCTCAGAAGCTGGTAAATCTATTTTATTAAGCACAGTTACAATTTCATGATTAACTTCGATTGCCTGATAAACATTTGCGAGGGTCTGTGCCTCCACACCTTGAGAAGAATCTACAACAAGCAATGATCCTTCACACGCTGACAAAGATCTAGAAACTTCATAAGCAAAATCGACATGCCCAGGGGTATCCATTAAATTCAATATATAGGTTTTATCATCTGTATGTTTGTATAATAGTCTAACAGTTTGAGCCTTTATGGTAATTCCTCTTTCTCTTTCAATTTCCATATTATCAAGGACTTGCTCCTTCATCTCCCTATCCGCTAAACCTTTGCATTCTTGTATCAACCTATCTGCAAGTGTTGATTTACCATGATCAATATGAGCTATAATAGAAAAATTTCTTATTAGATTAATATCTGTCATTAAAATCCTACAATTCAAAATAAATTCTAACTTTAATTATCTCACTGCAAAATAGTTTTAAACATACTTTTTGGCAACGTTAAAAATTTTAAAATATTTCTTAGAACTTGACTAAATAATTATACAATTGATAAAGTCTTTTTACTATGAAAAATAATAATTCAAATCCTGTAAAAGTTCTTATTTTATTAAGAAACCCGTGCTCTAAGGAGTTCGGGTTAATTTTGTTAAATAATTAAATTAAGTTTTGAACTTATAATAAAGGTCTAGAATTATGAATAAGAACTACAATAAATATAATCCATATCCTGCCGTACAAATTTCAAATAGGCAATGGCCTAATAAAATAATAACTAAAGCACCAACTTGGTGCTCAGTTGATTTGCGAGATGGTAATCAGGCGCTAATTGAGCCTATGGATTCAACAAGAAAAATGCGTATGTTTAAGCAATTAGTCAAAATGGGCTTTAAAGAAATTGAAATAGGCTTTCCATCTGCATCTGAAACCGATTTTAATTTTGTTAGGGAATTGATAATTGAAGGACACATACCCGATGATGTAACCGTCCAAGTACTAACTCAATCAAGAGAACCACTAATTATAAAGACTATAGAAAGTCTAAAAGGGTGTGAAAATGCAATTATCCATCTTTACAATTCTACTAGCACTTTACAAAGAGAAGTTGTTTTCAAAGAGACGATGGAGGGTGTTAAAAAAATAGCAACTGATGGAGCTAAAATAATTGCCGATAATTTGGATCAATTAGTTTCATCTAATATAAGATTACAATATTCTCCTGAGAGTTTTACAGGAACAGAACTACCATACGCCTTAGAAGTTTGTGAAAATGTGTTAGATGTATGGAAAGCTAGTGTTGATAAGCCAGTAATAATTAATCTTCCAGCTACTGTTGAAATGTCCACCCCAAATATTCATGCAGATCAAATAGAATGGATGGGAAATAATTTTAGCGAGAGAAAAAGGGTGATTTTATCACTACATCCTCATAATGATCGGGGAACGGCTATAGCTGCAACCGAACTAGGATTAATGGCAGGTGCAGATAGAGTAGAAGGAACTTTGTTTGGAAATGGAGAGCGTACGGGTAACGTCGACTTAGTAACATTAGGGCTTAACCTATTTACCCAAGGTATAAATCCAAATCTAGATTTTAGCAAAATCAATAATTTAATAGATACTGCAGAGTTTTGTAACAGACTTCCAGTTCATGAAAGACATCCCTATGCAGGATCGCTAGTTCACACAGCATTTTCAGGCAGTCATCAAGATGCTATAAGAAAAGGAATGGATAATATAGAAAACTCTAAAAGTGAGCAATGGGCTGTCCCATATTTACCTATTGATCCAGCTGACATTGGTCGAACATATGAGGCAATTATTCGAGTTAATAGTCAGTCTGGAAAAGGTGGAACTTCTTGGTTATTAGAAACAGATTATCAAGTAAAATTGCCAAAAGGTGCAGAAATAGAATTGTCAGCCAGTGTTCAAAAAATTGCAGATAAGACTGGAAACGAGATTACAAGTAATATAATTTGGCAAACTTTTAATGAAAACTTCATTGTAAAAAAACCATTTGAACTAATTGATTTTAAAGTTGAAGGGGCCAATAGAGAAACAAACTTAGAGATAATTAATGCTAAAATTAGTTATAAAAATAAAATTATTCAGTTTTCTTCACAAGGTAATGGACCTATTTCTGCGTTTATAAATGGAGTACGTGAAAATTTTGACTTACAATTTACGTTAGAAGATTTTGGTCAGAATACCAGAAGTGCAACTTCAAAAGCTGAATCAGCAGCATATGTTGAACTTAAATTTAATAATGGCCAAGATTCTATTTTTGGATGTGGAATTGATACAAGCATAACTGTTGCGCCAATTCTTGCTGTTATAAGCGCAATTAACAAAATTGAATCTTAACTAATTATGGAAAATAAAAAGATTCATCTAAAGAACAGAAAAGTTTTAAAAGTATCAGGTAAAAATAGCATTGAATTCTTAAACAACATTCTGACATCTGATATCACCAAGTTAAAACCAAAAGAACTTTTACCAAGTGCATTACTATCACCCCAAGGTAGAATATTATTTGATATGTTAGTAAGTTCAATTATTGTTGAGAATTCTTTATATGATAAGTCAATTTATATTGAATATGATAAAGACCAGCAAGACGAATTAATTAAAAAACTAAATATGTATAATTTAAGGAGAGAAGTTTCGATAGAAAAAACAAGTTATGAAGTTTTAGTAACAATTAAGAATGAGAATTCTACACATACCCTGATTGATAAAAGATTTTTTAACGTAGATCTCAGAAGAGTTTATGTTAAGAACCTGTCTAAAGATAAAAATAACAATGTGAATGATAATGAAAATATAAATTGGTATGATTTATTAAGATATAAAAACTGTATTTTAGAAGGCTCAAAAGAAATAAAAACAAATGTCTCTCTTCCTTTAGAAACTAATTTAGATTTATTAGGTGGAATTAGTTTTGAAAAAGGTTGCTTCATAGGTCAAGAAGTGAATGCAAGAATTAAATGGAGGGGTTTAGTTAAAAGAAAATATGTTCCAGTTACTTTTAAAAGTAAAAAATTATCATATTTAAAGCTAATTGAACTTAATGTGAAAAAAATATTTTTAAATAGTAAAGAAATTGGAGAGATAGTTTCCTTATTATATAACAAGGATGATGATCTTTGGTATGGAATAGCCAAAATTACATTGTCTCATTTGTATAGTTTTGAGGAGGACAATACATTAGAGGGTGATTTTTTAAATGAACAAATTAAAATTAATTTTCCAAAATACATGCTTCCTCTTCCCAAAAAAATCTAAACTTCTTAGATTGACAAACTAAGTGTTTCAACTTAATTATTTAAATGTTTCATGAAATTAATAAGTATAATGATACACAATATAATTTAATGCTATTGTATGTAATAATCTTATTCTTATAAAATGTTTAAATAAGGTTAATTGGAGTTTAAAAAATGTCCTCATTACTTATGCCTAAAGCAACAGCAGTATGGTTAATTGATAATACAACATTAACATTTGAACAAATTTCTGAGTTTTGTAATCTTCATGTACTTGAAGTTCAAGCTATTGCAGATGGTGATGTTGGTCAGGGTATTTTAGGCTTTGACCCCATACTTAATGGTCAACTTACCCAAAAAGAAATTGATAATTGCTGTAATGACACGACATTATCTCTTAAAAAATCTTCTTCCTCATTACCAGAGAATAAAAATAAAGGGCCTAAGTATATTCCTTTAGCAAGAAGAGGGGATAAACCTGATGCCATCGCTTGGATTGTTAAAAATCATCCTGAAGTGAAAAATAATCAAATATCAAAATTAATAGGGACAACAAAAGATACTATTGAAAAAATTCGTACTAGAAGTCACTGGAATATTTCGAATATTACAGCTAAACACCCTGTTTTATTAAGTTTGTGTACTCAAGAGGATCTTGAGAATGCTATTATTAAAGCTGGTGGATCAATAGAGACTAATAATGATGAAAATTAATCTACCTAAAACTAGAGATGATTTGTAAATAAATTTATAGTTATATTAACCTATTAAGAGTATAAATATGGAACAAATCAATGGAAAACCTATTGTTGCTCTGATAATGGGCAGTCAAAGTGACTGGGAAACTATGAAATTCTCAGAACAAACATTGAACCAGTTAAAAATCCCATTTATTGCCAAAATTATTTCTGCCCATAGAACTCCTGATAGAATGCATGATTTTGCAAAACAAGCTGAAAACACTTCTATCCAAGTTATAATTGCCGGTGCTGGTGGTTCTGCTCATTTACCCGGTATGATTGCTTCTCATTCAAATTTGCCTGTAATAGGTGTTCCTATTCAAAGCTCAGCTTTAAACGGAATGGATAGTCTTCTTTCAATAGTACAAATGCCAGCTGGTGTTCCCGTAGCAACTATGTCTATAGGTAAGGCCGGCGCTATTAACGCAGCTATTTATGCTGCTAAAATTTTAAGCTTATCTAATGATAATATTGGCATTATTTTAAACAAATGGCTTTCTAATCAAACTAATAAAGTGCCAGAAAATCCAAAAAAAAATGATTAATAACACTGATCTTCCAATATTACCTGTGGATGAAAATATAATTGGTATTCTTGGGGGTGGGCAATTAGGTAAAATGATTGCCTTATCTGCAAAAAGAGCAGGATACAAAACTCATTTATATTGTCCCAAAGGCGATAATCCAGCTGAAACAGTTGTTAGTAAAGTAACCAACGGCGAGTGGAACGACTTTGAAAAGCTAGTGGAATTTTCAAATAACGTCGTATGTGCAACTTCAGAATTTGAAAACATCCCCTCTAAATCCCTTGAATTATTAGCTAATAAAACCAAAGTAATTCCCAGCAGTATTGTATTCAGATGTGCGCAAATACGGTCAAAAGAAAAGGAAATGGCTGTTAAATCTGGTTTTAAAACACCTAAATGGTATTTGATTAAGAACTCTGACGATTTAATAACAGCCTCTAAATCTCTTGGCAATAAAGGTGTATTAAAAACCAACTCCTTAGGTTATGATGGTAAAGGACAAGTAAGGATTAGCAAAACTTCAAATTTGTTTGAATTGTGGGAAAGCCTAGGATCTGTTGAGTGTGTTTTAGAAGAAGAACTAGAATTCAAAAGAGAAATTTCTATAATGTACTTTAAAAGCTTTGACAATAGTGATGGTTTTTTTCCAATATCAGAAAATTCCCACAAACATGGTATTTTAAATAGAACTATTGCTCCGGCAACTATAGATAATATCATTGAAAAAGATTTAAGATTAAAAACAAAAGAATTATCACACAATCTAAACTTTTATGGAGTTTTGGCTATTGAACTCTTTGAACTTTTAGACGGCAGTATCCTGTTCAATGAAATAGCACCGAGACCTCATAACTCATTTCACTGGACTATGGACGGATGTGATAATAGTCAATTTGATATTTTGATTAGAACGATATGTGGTTTACCTGTAAAAGACGTTGAATGTAGTGGAAAATGGGAAATGACTAATTTAATTGGAGAAGAAGTTAAAAATATTGGAGAAATAATCAATAACCAAGATTATATATTACATTTATATAATAAAAAACAAATAAAGCCAGATAGAAAAATGGGACATTATAATAAAAGAATTACGTAATATTCTTTGTAACATAATCAAAAGGTACATCCTGATAAACTTCATTTATAAAGTTAGTGAATAACAAGAATGCATAAGGTCGCCACCTGTTTATTGGGTCCTTAGTTGTATCATCATTAGGAAAATAGTTCGCTGGAATTTCTGTCTGTATATTCTCAATTTTATCCCTTAAAAACTCTTCTTTAAGAGTTACAGCGTCATATTCTAGATGGTTTAGGATAAATAAATCTTTTGTCTTAGGACATCTGACCATGCCTATTCCTGAATTTTGAGAAAAAGCTAAAATTTCTAGGCCAGAGCTAACAATTTCATGTTCCTTATTTTCAGTATAACGTGACACTGGCATTGGAAATCTATTTATAAAACCTTGAAGAAGCCTATATTGATTTTCTTGATTTAAATTATGATCAAATACTCCAAATAATTTTTCTTTCATTGCGTGTTTATCAATATTATGAAGTATTTTTAATAAAGCTTGAGCGCCCCAACAAATTCCAACTTTTCTGAACACATTGGTTGATGACCATAAAATAATTTCCTTTAATTCTTGCCAATACTTTACATTCTCGAATGGAACAGTCTCAACTGGTGCACCAGTAATTATTAATACGTCATAAAGATTATGTTTGATATCATCCAAAGTCTTATAAAATTCAATTAAATGCTCTTTCTTTGTATTTTTAGGGATATAAGTTTCTGTAGTCATTAAGGTGAGTTCTATTTGTAATGGAGATGCTCCAAGAAGTCGTGCAAATTGAACTTCGGTTTGAAGTTTTTTTGGCATCAAGTTTAATAATAAAAACTTTAAAGGTCTGATATCTTGCTTTTCAGCACTACTACTGTTAATTACGTCAACAACTTCATTTAGAAGTAATTCTCTTGCAGGTAAATTATCATGTATTTTAATTGGCATTATATTTTAATTGAAAATTATATTATTTAACTAAAACTAGATTTTTTTATATGGTTTAATTTCTTTAAAACATCAAAAACAGATTTTATTTTCAGAGTACTTTTTGTTTTATTGACATTATCTGAAATTTTTTTAATGAAAGAAAAAGGTTTTTTTAAGTTAGGTATTTTACTTATATCACTTAATCTTCTATCTAAAAAAAACGACGTCTCTTCTTGATCACTAGAGGCGTCATTTAACCAAAAAAGTAAAGTAGATGAATATACAGCTGCTAATGAAAACCTTTTGGTATAAAAAGAAAAGTCTGTAGACTTATCTCCAATCATTCTCCAGATGCTGTTGCAAGTCCTATAAAGTATATTTATTGATTTTTTGGAATTTTTAGGAAGTGCAGTTAGTGGTAACGATGATCTGACAGCCTCTTTATATTTTTGACAAAGTGAAAGTCTCATCAAAATAATTTTTTTTACTTTTTCTGGGACCCTTTCAGGTTTAGGGTCTATCATTTGATAATTGTTTTTTACTTCCATATCTATCATATCTGAAAAAACATCTATAAAATCAATAGAACCATTCTTGAATAAATCTTTAAAAATATCCATACGAACATCAATACTTTTATCTTGTTCAAACTCTATATCGATAGCTCCATGTTCTAGAGCTTTAAAACTCCATCCATCAAAGGGAACATGCGGAAGCATTGCTTTGACTAAATCAATTTTGGCTTGAATATAATCTGTTTGCTTTTTCATCATTCACATTATTAATTAATTTTAAGAAATATATATTAACTTATCGCATATATCGCAACAATTGAATATAAATATAATGATTGTTAATATTTAAAACACTTGCCATAACCTTATAAAATGTGTTATTTCGCTATTTCCTAATTATAATAATCGAAAGTTTATAATATGTATGTGTCTGTCCGTGACAATAATGTTGACCAAGCTCTTAGAGTATTAAAAAAGAAAATGCAAAGAGAAGGTATGTTTAGAGAAATGAAAAATAGAAGAGCTTACGAAAAACCTTCTGAAAGAAGAGCAAGAGAAATGGCCGAAAGTACTAGAAGGGTTAGGAAACTTATGAGGAAGAGATTAGAGAGAGAGGGTTACTAGGATAAAAATATTATTGTAACCTAACTAAACCGCATAAATATTAATTGCGGTTTTTTTTTGTAAAACTTTATCAATATTTTGTTATTTGATATTAACATATTATTCAACACATTATAATGAGGACATTATATATGATCATTGGAAGTCCAAAAGAAATTTTTAAAGGTGAAAACAGAGTTGCTATGACACCTGAAAGTGCAAAGCAACTTCAAAAATTAGGTTATCAATGTATTTTAGAATCTAACGCGGGAATTAATTCTAATTTTTCAGATAAAGATTATAAAGACGCAGGGGTCAAGATTGTTAAAAATGCTAGCCAACTTTGGAAAGAGTCAGACATTATATTAAAAGTAAGAGGTCCTGAAAAGACAGAGCTTACAAAAGTTAAAGTAAATCAACATATTATAAGTTTTATTTGGCCTGGACAAAACAAACCTTTACTTGAAAATTTAAAAAAGAAAAAGGTAACAGTCCAAGCAATGGATATGATCCCCCGGATAAGTAGGGCCCAAAAAATGGATGCTTTATCTTCAATGGCTAATATTGCAGGATACAGAGCTATTATTGAAGCTGGAAATCAATTTGGAAGATTTTTCACTGGACAAATTACTGCTGCTGGAAAAGTTCCACCTGCTAAAATACTTGTAATAGGTGCTGGAGTTGCAGGACTTGCAGCAATTGGTACTGCTCAGTCCATGGGTGCTATAGTTAGAGCATTTGATGTAAGACCAGAAGTCGCGGAACAAATCGAATCAATGGGAGCAGAATTCCTAATGCTTGATTTTAAGTCCGACGGTACTGGCGATGGTGGTTATGCAAAGCCAGCCTCTAAAGAATTTATTAAAAAAGAAATGGAGTTATTTAGAGAGCAGGCTCCTGAGATAGACATAGTAATCACTACAGCTCTTATTCCTGGAATGCCTGCACCAAAACTTTGGCCTAAGGAAATGGTAGACTTAATGAAACCGGGTTCCGTTGTAGTCGATCTAGCTGCTGAACAAGGTGGAAACTGTGATGTAACCAAGCCTCATAAAATGGTGGAAACAAAAAATAAAGTGAGAGTGATTGGGTATACAGATTTACCAAGTAGAATGGCTACACAGTCATCCAATTTATATTCAACAAATATTCGGCATATGATTGATGATTTAACACCTGAAAAGAATGGTGTACCAATAACTAATATGGAAGATGATGTAATCAGAGGCGCAACTGTACTTCATAATGGAGAGATAACCTTCCCTCCCCCAAAGCCAAAAATAACCGCTATAGCAAAACATACTCACAAGGAAACAAAACAAAAAACTGTCGAAGAAATTAATAAAGATAAAATAGATGCTGAAAAGAAAGCTGGTAAATTGCAAGTCATGCTTTTAGTTCTCGGAGCTCTAACAACTTGGTTTATAGGCATTTATGCACCTGCTGATTTTATGCAACATTTTATAGTTTTTATATTATCATGTTTTGTCGGTTATCAAGTTATTTGGAATGTATCACATTCTCTTCATACACCTCTTATGGCAGTAACAAATGCTATTTCAAGTATTATTATAATTGGTGCTTTATTACAGATGAAAACTGATAATGATATTGTTAGTATCTTAGCATTAGTCTCTATTTTTATCGCAACAATTAATATTGTTGGAGGTTTTATGGTTACTAAACGGATGTTAGCAATGTTTCAAAGAAGCTAAGTAAAGGATTTAGAAATGACTATTGGAATACTAACTGCTTCATATATTACTTCTAGTGTGCTTTTTATTCTTGCTTTAGGAGGCTTAAGCAATCAAGAAAAAGCAAAAAGGGCTGTATGGTATGGCATAGTAGGAATGGTAATTGCCGTGGTAGCTACTATCTTTGGTAATCAAGTTTTTTTAACAAAATGGCTTCATTGGTTAATCGGTGCCATAGTTATTGGCTCATTGATAGGAGCCATTGTAGCTAAAAAAGTTCAAATGACAGGTATGCCTCAACTAGTTGCTGCTCTCCATTCTTTTGTAGGATTGGCAGCTGTCTTTATTGGAATAAATTCAGCTATGTTGCCGCATATAGAAATGTCCTCTTCTCAGCTAACAATACATAATGTTGAGGTTTTTATAGGTGTGTTTATTGGTGCAATTACTTTTACAGGATCTATTGTAGCTTTTGGAAAACTATCCGAAATTATTACAGGTAAGGCGCTAATCTTACCTGGGAGACATGCTTTAAATTTAGCCATGTTGTTTGGATGTTTATTTCTTGGTTATATGTTCCTAAGTCATGAAGGTAACTGGACATTAATTATAATGACAATTATTGCCTTTGTTATAGGAGCGCATCTCGTCCTCGCAATTGGTGGCGCAGACATGCCAGTTGTTGTCTCAATGCTCAATTCATATTCTGGTTGGGCAGCTGCTGCCACTGGTTTTATGCTCGGAAATGACCTTTTAATTGTTACTGGTGCTCTTGTTGGATCTTCAGGCGCTATACTTTCATATATAATGTGCAAAGCAATGAATAGA
Organism: uncultured SAR116 cluster alpha proteobacterium; assembly: GCA_902517275.1. Taxonomy (GTDB): domain Bacteria; phylum Pseudomonadota; class Alphaproteobacteria; order Puniceispirillales; family Marisalimonadaceae; genus Marisalimonas. Next base: position 32,678 of record CABYBQ010000001.1, on the reverse strand, counting down.
AATTTTCTTTCAGTTATTCTTGGTGGGTGGGGTGATACAAGCGGACCTGCTATGGATATAGAAGGCGAAATGAAACCAATAGATATAGAATCTGTTGCATCTGCGTTAAATGAAGCAAATAAAATAATAATTGTTCCAGGTTATGGGATGGCCGTAGCACAAGCGCAAAGCGCTGTTTCTGAATTAACATCGCGATTAAGAGCAAAAAAGAAAGAAGTTCGATTCGGGATTCATCCAGTTGCAGGTCGTCTTCCAGGTCACATGAATGTTCTACTTGCTGAAGCTAAAGTACCATATGACATTGTATTAGAAATGGATGAAATTAATTCTGATTTTCCTGTAACTGATGTTGTCATGATACTTGGAGCAAATGATATTGTAAATCCAGCCGCCCAGGAGGACCCCAATAGCCCGATTGCGGGAATGCCCGTTTTAGAAGTTTGGAAAGCTAAACAAGTTTTTATTTCAAAAAGGGGACAAGGTAAAGGATATTCTGGCATTGAAAATCCTCTATTTTTTAAAGAAAATTCTAGAATGGTTTATGGTGATGCAAAAAAATCTTTAGACACAATATTACAAAATATTAGCTGATGATTATTTACTATCTAAACCTGATTTTTTTATAGCCTGCTGTTGTCTTTTGGTTAATGTTGCTTCATTAAAGTTACCGACTAAATCGTGGAAAATTCTATACCAATTAACTTCTGCTTTCAAATGCATAAAAACTGAGCCTAATCCAACTGCAGCTCTATCCATTAAAACAAATTCTCTAGGAGGCTTTACACCTCCTATCTTTTTTAGTTCTTCATGGACTTTCTCTGCAGTTTCTCTTCCATATTGACCTGATTCACTTGGATTAATTAATCTCACTTTATCTTCTAATAAAGGTTGGTAAATGAAATTAGCCCATATATTTAATACACTGATTAGTTCTTTTGAGGGATTTTCAAAACCCCATCTCTTATAAGCATTAACTGCCTGTTCTTCATCTCCATCCCTAAGAGCTTGATATAACTCGATTACACCTGTAACAAAGTCTGGTCTAAATATTCTTATGCATCCAAAATCCATTAGATTAACACCACCATCAGGTCGAATTGTGTAATTTCCTAAATGCGGGTCACCGTGAATGACGCCAAATTTGTAAAAGGGTATGTACCAAGCTTTAAACATATTCATAGCAACTTGATTTCTCATTTTTATTCCAGAATTATTAGCAATAAAGTCCATAATTTTTACACCATGAACCTTCGTCATAGTAAGAAGTCTACTAGTAGACACGTCTTCAATAGGATCTGGCAAACTGATTTCACTATAATCTGATAACATGTGCCTGTATAATTTTAAATTTTTAATTTCGTGTGAATAATCGAGTTCTTCTTTTAATCGATCAGACAATTCTTCGTGTATAGCTTCAGTTGATATAGCTGAGTCATACTTTTCATATAATGAAAAAATTAGTTTCAACTGTTTTAAATCAGCTTGGACTGCTGAACCCATATCAGGGTATTGTAATTTACAGGCTAGTTCCTTTCCATCAATACTTTCAGCAAAATGAACTTGACCAAGTGAAGCAGCAGCAGAGGCTTGTTTATCAAAATCTTTAAAGTTAGTTAACCAATTCTCACCTAATTCGGCTTTCATTCTTCTTTTGACAAAAAGCCAACCCATTGATGGGGCATCTGCTTGGAGATGCGATAGCTCATTAACATATTCTTTAGGAAGTGCATCAGGGATAGTAGCTAAAATCTGAGCAACTTTCATTAAAGGTCCTTTTAATCCACCAAGGGCTGCTCTTAAGTCAGAAGCATGTTGCTCCCTATCTATTTTTATTCCCAAATATTTTTCACCAGCCAACCTAGCTGCCAGCCCTCCCATTGCAGAGGTAACTTTTGCATAACGTCTAAGTCTTCCTCCAGTCATTGAGGAACTTAGTTCATCTCGAAAATTATTTTTGTTTTTCATTATTGTTAAAACTCTATCGAAAATTGTTATTAGTTTTGCAAAGCCTCCAACTCATCAATTAAGCCAGTAATCATGGAAATGCCTTTATCCCAAAAACTATCTTCATAAGCGCTTAAATTAAATGGTCTTAGTAAATCGTTGTGACTTTTTGTCCCGCCTGAAGATAACATCTCAATATACTTTTTTGAAAATTCATCTTTATCACTTTTTTGATAGGCGTACCAAAGAGCATTAACTAAACCATCTCCAAATGCGTATGCGTACACGTAAAATGGAGTATGTACAAAATGCGGGATATAACCCCATAATACTCTATAATCATTGTTAAGGTTAACATATGGTCCAACGGCATTTTTCTGAGTTTCCATCCAAATATCACCTATTTCATCGGGCGTTAATTCAGATTTTATTCTTGCTTCATGGAATTTAACTTCAAATTGATGAAAACCAATTTGTCTAGCAACAGTATTTAACATATCCTCAATTTTACCTGCTAATAATTGTTTTTTTTGTTCTACTGAGCTTTCACCCAATAGTTTTCTAAATACTAACATTTCACCAAAAACTGATGCCGTTTCTGCAAGTGTTAAAGGTGTTTCGGCCATTAACAAACCATTTTTAGCTGCTAAAATTTGATGAACTCCGTGTCCTAATTCATGGGCCAGAGTCATGACGTCTCTTATTTTACCTTGGTAGTTAACTAAAATATAAGGGTGTAAAGAAGGTACTGATGGATGTGCAAAAGCACCTGATGCTTTACCCTGCCTCACACTTGCATCTATCCAGTTATTTTTAAAAAATAATTCTGCCAAGTTAGAAATTTTTGGATGAAAGGAAGAAAAAGAATCTAGAATAATACTCTTAGCATCTAACCACTTAATGTTTATATCTGATGTTTGAGGTAGTGGAGCATTCCTATCCCACCAATCCAACTTACTTTTACCAAACTGTTTAGCCTTCCATTTATAATATCTATGCGTGAGCTTTGGCATTGCTTTATCGACAGTGTTTACAAGTGCATCAACTACTTCATCTTCGACATCATTATCCAAATTGCGGGAAGATATTATCCTGTGAAATCCTCTTTTGTTATCCTCAATATATCTATCTCGGGAAATTACATTCAGTATCGTTGATAATGTACGCTTATTTTTATCTAAAATTTCTGAAAGAGATTTACCTGCAATTTTTCTATTTTCTGGATCCTTATCCGATAAAAGATTTAGAATTTCAGCTTCACTTAGCAAATCTTTTCTAAAAGGAAAGCGAAGAGCTGCTGAAGTTTCATCAAAAAGTCTAACCCAAGCAGATCTTCCAGTAGCAGATTTTTCAATTAAAATTTCTTCTACTAATGGATCTAAGAGATATGGATTTCTTTTTCTCAATATTTTTAGAAATGGTTGCCATGTTTGCGCACTTTTATCTTTCATCCATTTGTCAATTGTCTTTTCATCTATTTTTGACAATTCTAATGTGAAAAAAATTAAAGAAGAGAGTGTCTCAGTTATTTGGTCCGAAATGGAAGAATTATATCTCGTAATTTCAGGATCTTCCATATTTGTGGCAAATATTAAGCTGCTGTGCGTTCCAATTTTGTAGATAGCTTCGTTTATTGCTTGATACTTTTCTATACAAATTACAAAATCAGACGCACCTAGTTTATTTATTTTCCCTTTCCATTTTGTTAAGAAATCATCAGATAACGCTTTAATTTCTTTTATATCTTTTGCAATATTTGGGTCCTTGATATCCTTATATATTTCTGAAAGATCCCAATTTGGCAACTGATTATTCATTTCATTTAATTTAATTTCATTCATTTTTAAATTTAAAACCTCATTCTTATCTATGTTAAAAACTCTTTAATATTTATAATGATTTCCTCAGGATTTTCTTCAGCTAAATAGTGCCCTGTGTCAATTCCATACCCTTTTACTTCGTTAGAGCAATACTCTTTCCAAATAGATAAAGGTTTGTACCATTGCCCAATCTTACCTTTTTTCCCCCATAAAACTAATATAGGTACACTTATCTTAATTTTATTTTCTCTACTTATTTTATCATCTTTTAAGTCAATTGAGGCAGCAGCTCTATAATCTTCACATATTGCATTTATAGTTTCTGGATTTTTTACACATTCGATATAATCATTCAAAGCTTTTTTTGAAAAAAAATCTTTTTTCTTCTTTTCTCTTGATGTGTGTGCAAAAAACCACTCTTCAGGCGCTTTATTTATTAAAGACTCAGGGATAGGATTTCTCTGCGCCAACCAAAACCAATGATAATAACCCATTGCAAAATCCATGTTTGTTCTTTCAAAATGCTCAATGGTAGGAATAATATCTAGTAATATCATTTTTAAAACTTTATCTGGAAAATCTAAAGCTAATCGATGAGCTATTCTTGCTCCTCTATCGTGTGCAATTATGTAAAAAGACGTAAAACCTAATAATTTCATAAATTCTATTAAGTCATTAGCCATACTGACTTTTGAATACTCTTTATGGTCTTCTGATAAATTAGGTTTGAATGATTTACCATAACCAGGAATATCGGGACAAATTACTGTAAAATTCTTTACAACAGCTGGCGCAACTTTATGCCACATTGCATGCGTTTGTGGATTACCATGTAACATTAATAGAGGAGGACCACTTCCACCCCTTCTATATCTTATTGCACCTCTTTTGATTTCTACAAAAGATATTTTGAAATCATTAAAAAAATCCATAATTATTATACTGTCCAAGATATGAGTGTGAATGTTAAAAATATAAGCATTAGATATTAAGGTGCAATTTTACTTACTATCTAGATATAAGTATAAGATACTTTAATACAATCACAGACTAATAAATTTCTAATTTTTGAATCTTGTTAATATTTATTTATTACTAATTACTTATAGAATAGACATTAAATTAGGGGTTACACTTTAATGTTACTAAGTTCAAAATTAATCAAATTTATAGTAGTGGCCACTTTTTAACGAACACTTCTGTAGTTTTTGGTAACGATATTGAAAAATTGCCAGCAAATTTTTTAATGATTATCAATATGATGATAAAATAAATAAATATTTAAAATTATTTTTCTCATTAAGAAATCTAAAAGCTAATAAATCGTTAGAAACAAAAAATGGATATTCTAATAGCGATACAAAAAGCTCAAAACATACTTTTAAAATTAAATCTAAAAATAAAATAATTTATAGTTTTGGAAATGAACAGTCGTTTCAAATGAACCCTTCAAAAGTCAATGATAAAATTATCTACAATAATTCTCCATTTTCATATATTGAATTTAAAAAGACTCTGTTTTAAATGGAATAAACATAAATTTTTAATGAGATAATTTATAAGTTTGTTTAAAGACTAAACATTAAACCATTGATTTTATTGAATGATGGTGACCTCGACAGGACTCGAACCTGTTACCTCAAGATTAGGAATCTTGCGCTCTATCCAGATGAGCTACGAGGTCATTCACTTTAGTTAATATCATATAATTTCTTATTATCAACAGTTAGGTTATTCAAAATATTTTTGGTGACTTGATAACTCAAAATTTATATTATAAATATTGAACTATTTAGGAATTTGACTCATGAGTATTGATTTAGAACTTAAGGATAAAGTAGCTATTGTAACTGGTGCAGGTGGAGGTATCGGTCGAGAAATAGCTTTAGCACTAGCTGCTGAAGGAACATCTATAGTTGTAAATGATATAGGAGTTTCATTGACTGGCGAGGGTGGTTCAAATTCTCCCGCTGAAGAGACTACTGGGTTAATTACACAAAAGGGAGGTAAAGCAGTTATTAGTAACGAGAGTGTTTCTACTTGGGAAAGTGCTCAATTGATCGTTAAAAAGGCTATAGATACATTTGGCAAAATTGATATTGTTATTAACAATGCGGGTATTTTAAGAGATACAATTTTTCATAAAATGGAACCATCTGACTGGGAAAGTGTTATTAACGTCCATTTGAATGGTGGTTTTTACGTTAGCCGAGCGGCTGCTCCTTATTTCCGTGAGCAAAAATCAGGCTCGTATGTTCATATGACCAGTACATCTGGTTTAATTGGTAATTTTGGCCAAGCTAATTATTCAGCTGCTAAACTAGGTATTGCTGGGTTATCAAAATCTATTGCATTAGATATGAGTAGATACAATGTCAGATCGAATTGTATTGCTCCATTTGCTTGGAGCAGAATGACAAACTCAATTCCTTCAACTACAGAGTCTGAAAAAGAAAGAGTCGAAAGACTTAAAAAAATGACTCCTGAAAAGAATGCTCCTTTAGCTGTTTTCTTAGCATCTGCCGCTGCAAATGAAGTTACTGGACAAATTTTCAGTGCAAGATTAAATGAACTTTTTATATATAATCAAAACAGACCTATAAAAAGTATCCACTCTGATTCAGGCTGGACCCCTCATGAAATAGCTGAGAGAGCTTATCCGTCACTTAGAAGTTCAATGACACCTAATGACAGGAGTGGTGATGTCTTTAGTTGGGACCCAATTTAAACGACCTGAAAAGATCAATAATCTCCTCCATTGTGTCTAAAGTATAATCTGCACCTAGAGAATTTATATCAACGTGTGTATAACCTCCATTAACGGCAATAGACTTAATATTTGCAGATTTAGCAGCATCTATATCATTAGAAGTGTCACCCACCATAAAAAAAGAGCCCTTGATTGAATTAAATTGATTAATTGTTAACTGTATCATGTCAGGTTTTGGCTTAAGTGGTATATTATCTTGTGCTCCAATGACAACGTCAAAAAATTTGTCTAAACTCATCTGTTTAATTAGTTTTTCAGTAACAAATTGTCTTTTATTAGTACATATTCCCATAGGAATTTTTTGGTCATAAAAATAATTAAGAGCGTTCATTACGCCAGGCATTAGAGTACTATATTTATAAGGCTCAATCGAATAATTCTGTCTATAACTCTTAAAAACAGTTTCATACAACTCTTCATTGCCTCCACAATAATCTACTACTTTTTTTGATAAAGACAACATTCCTTCTCCTACAAAAGTTTGTAGCTTTTGTTCTGATATATTTGCTAATTTATATTGGGTTAAAGTTTTATTTATTGCATTATGCATGTCCGGAACTGAATGAACTAAAGTCCCATCTAAATCAAAAATTATATTATAATTAAGATACCCCATAATTTAAGGTATATTCCGAAGTGAAGCAATATTCTTTCGATAACTTATAAGATTAGACCCTGAAAAAATAGCGGATCCAGCAACTAATACATTGGCGCCTGCTTTAATAACTTGAGGTGCAATTTCATTATTTATGCCTCCATCAACTTGAATATTTATAGGTTTACATGAAACCAGGTCTCTAACAGCTATAATTTTATCTATTGAAGAATTTATAAATGATTGTCCACCAAATCCAGGGTTAACACTCATAATAAGTATTAAATCAAGTTTTTCTAACAAGAATTCCAATCCAGAAAGAGATGTCCCTGGATTTATAGAAACTCCAGCTTTACAGCCTAAATTTCTTATTCTAGTTAGAGTTCTATCAAGATGTGGAGTAACTTCCTTATGGACAGTAATCATGTTGACGCCAGCGGCTACATATTCTTCTAATAAATCATCAGGGTTTGTAACCATGAGATGTGCATCAAAAGGTTTTTCAGAATATGGTCTTATCGATTTAATAATTGGAGGACCAAAAGTAAGGTTTGGTACAAAATGACCATCCATTACATCCAAGTGTATCCAATCAGCACCAGCTTCATCAACCAGTTTAACATCATTTGCTAATGAACCAAAATCAGCAGATAATATTGAAGGCGCAATAATAACTTCTTTCATTTAATTTATTTCCTTCAAAAATAGAATAGTAACAACAAACTAAATTGTTTTGCTCATAGCCACAGCTGTATCTGACATTCTATTAGAAAAACCCCATTCATTATCGTACCAGCTTAAAACTCTTACAAATGATCCATCCATCACCTTTGTTTGGTCCATATGAAAAACGGATGATCTTGAATCATGGTTAAAATCACTTGATACAAGAGGTTCATCTGTATATCCAAGAATATTTGAAAGTTCACTATTAGAAGCTTTTTTAATAAGATTATTAATCTCATCTACAGAGGTGGATTTTACAGCGTTAAATTTAAAGTCCACAACTGATACATTTTGAGTTGGTACTCTCATTGAGACACCATCTAACTTTCCATTTAATTCTGGTAAAACTAAACCTACTGCTTTTGCAGCTCCAGTTGATGTTGGTATCATATTACCTGCAGCGGCTCTTGCTCTATACATATCAGAATGCATAGTATCCAGTGTTGGTTGATCACCAGTGTAAGAATGAATTGTAGTCATAAATCCTTGAGAAATTCCTACCCCCTGATTAATAACCATTGCAACTGGAGCTAGACAGTTCGTTGTACAAGAAGCATTAGACACTACTAGGTGATCTTTAGTTAACTTATTATGATTTACACCATAGACAACAGTCAAATCAGCTCCACTCGCTGGAGCTGAAACTAAGACTCTTTTTGCGCCAGCTACTAGATGCATTGAAGCCTTTTCACGGCTAGCAAAGATTCCAGTACACTCCATAGCAATATCAACATCAAGTTGTTTCCATGGGAGGTCTTTTGGATCTCTAATAGATGTCACTTTTATTGGCCCTTTACCTACATCAATATTATCACCACTAACTTTGACATCAGCTGGGAACCTTCCATGCACTGTATCATATCTTAACAAATGAGCATTAGTTTCAACAGGACCCAAATCGTTAATTCCAACGACTTTAATATCGTCCCTACCCGATTCTATTATAGCTCTTAAAATATTCCTTCCAATTCTACCAAAACCATTAATAGAGACTCTAACTGACATTTTATTTCCTCTCAAAAAATATAATTATTTATTATTACTCAATACCGATATTGCTGGCAACTCTATACCTTCTAACCACTCAAGAAAAGCGCCACCAGCCGATGAAATATATGTAAATGTGTCACTGACACCTGCTTTATTTAAAGCTGAGGATGTATCGCCTCCACCTGCTACGGTAATTAAATTGTTACTTGTAGTTAAATTTGATGCCCGTCTTGCCAATGAAAAAGTACCTTCACCAAAAGGTTCTAATTCAAAAGCACCGAGTGGACCATTCCACAATAAGGTTTTAATATTTTCAAAAATAGAACTTACTTTTTTTATTGTCTTTGGGCCAACATCAAGCGCCATCATATCTAAAGGTATCATATTCGATGATACAATTTTAGTGTCTCCATTTGTTTCAAAAGATTTTGAAACTACTACATCAATAGGCAGTATTATTTCACAATTTATTTTTCTACTTTCTTTCAAAATTGACTTTGCAATATTTACAGAATCTTTTTCAAAAAGACTTTTTCCTACATCCAAGCCTTCAGCTACAAGAAAAGTATTTGCCATTGCTCCACCAATTATTAAATAATCCATCTTCGTTATTAAGTGTTCAATAATATTTATTTTTGTAGAAATTTTTGCACCTCCAACCAAGGCAGCTACTGGTTTTATTGGAGAACTTAAGACAGATGTTAAGGCTTTTATTTCTTCATCCATCAATTTGCCTGAATATGAAGGTAGAAAATTTGTAATGGCATGCAAACTTGAATGCGCTCTATGAGAACAAGAAAAAGCATCATTTACAAATAAATCACAACCCTCAGATAATTTTTTTGCAAAGCTAAGACTGTTATTTATTTCTTCTTTATGAAAACGAACATTCTCAAGCAAAAGAATTTCTCCTGCTTTTAAACTTGTTTTTATTTCTAGAGCCTCTTGACCTAAACAAGAGTTGCTAAAGCGAACATTTGTTTCTAAAATATTCGATAAAATTTCTACCAGAGGTTTTAAAGTATAGTTTTTATTATATTTTCCATTTGGTCTTCCTAGATGACTGCATATAACTATTTTTGCCCCAGACGATTTCAAAAAGTTGATAGTTGGTATCACTCTTTCAACACGTGACTGGTCTGAAATATTTCCACTGGATATAGGTATATTTAAATCAGCTCGAACCAATACCGTCTTATCAAGGACGTTTTCGTTCATTATACTTTTTATTGAAGAAGTCATTTTAATAATTTTCTTAATCTGAGTTAGATTTTATTTAAAAAACGATCTTGCTTGTTCTACTATAGCTTCTGAAGTAATACCAAAGTGTTTATAAAGATCGGGAGCTGGCCCTGAAGCTCCAAAACTACTCATACCTATAAATATACCATCTTCTCCAATATATTTACTCCATCCCATTTCACAAGCAGCTTCAATAGCAATACGAGGACCATTACCTAAAACTTTTAGTTTATAATCATCATTTTGCTTATCAAATAATTCCCAACAAGGAAGAGAAACAACAGCTACTTTAATACCCTCTTGTTTTAACAAATTAGACGCCTCTATAGCTAATTCAACCTCTGATCCAGTAGCTATGAGAGTTAGATCTCTTCTTGAAGAAATATCATTTACTAGATAACCACCTCTAGAAACTTTGTTTTCAGACGATTTTTCACAACGAAAAGCTTTTAAACCCTGCCTTGAAAGGGCCAAAACTGTTGGACCGTTAGTTTTAAGTGCTATGTCCCACGCTTCAGCGGTCTCAACGGTGTCAGCTGGTCTTATTAAATTTAGATTTGGTGTAGATCTTAATATAGCTAAATGCTCTATTGGTTGATGAGTTGGCCCATCTTCACCAAGCCCAATAGAATCGTGAGTTAAAACATAAATTACTTTCAAAGACATTAATGCAGAAAGCCTAATAGATGACCTCATATAATCACTAAATACTAAAAAAGTTCCCCCATACGGGATGAAGCCTTTATGTAAAGCTATACCATTCATTATAGATCCCATTGCATGCTCTCTAATTCCGTAATGAATATAATCACCATAAACTTTTCTTGAAGAAACAGTTTTCATTTTGCTTGTTTTAGTCAAATTTGATCCAGTAAGATCTGCTGAACCGCCAATTGTATTACCTATAACTTGATTTATAATTTCAAGAGTTTTTTGGCTAGATTGTCGAGTAGCTAACTTGGGCATTTCTTGTTTCATTTGTTTTATGAATGAGTTAATTTTTTTATCATAAGACTTAGAAATAGTTCCACTTATAAATGTCTCAAATTTATTCTTTTTAGTACTGTTTTCATTTTTTTTTGTCCACGTTTTAAATAACTCGTGTGATCGTTCTGTTGTTTTTTTCCATTTATTTAAGATTTCGGAGGGTATTTCAAACGGTTTATTTGCCCATGCCAATGCTTTTCTCGTAGCAATAATTTCATCTACACCTAAAGGTGCTCCGTGTGTCTTGGAGGTTCCAGCCAAAGTTGGTGCACCATATCCTATTGTTGTTTTACAAGCAATAAGTGACGGTCTTCTTGATTTTTTTGCGTTAATAAGAGCTTTTTCAATCTCATTATGGTTATGGCCATCTATAGCTTGAGTATGCCAACCTGCTGCCTTAAATCTAGAAATTTGGTTGGTAGAATTGGATAGATTTGTGGAACCATCAATTGAAATATTATTATCATCCCAAAGTACTACTAATTTTGAAAGTTTTAAGTGCCCTGAAAATTCAATAGCTTCATGACTAATTCCTTCCTGAAGGCAACCATCTCCAGCTATTACGTATGTATAATGATTTACTAAATTTGAACCAAACTTAGAAGATAATAGTTTTTCACTTAAAGCCATTCCCACGGCAGTGGCTAACCCTTGTCCTAAAGGACCAGTTGTAGTCTCTATGCCTTTTGCATATCCAAACTCAGGGTGACCTGCTGTGTTATAATTTAACTGCCTAAAGTTTTTGATATTCTCTATAGGCATATCTTCATATCCTAAAAGATAATGAAGAGCATACAGAAGCATTGATCCATGACCAGCTGATAAAACGAATCTGTCTCGATCTGGCCAGTCTGGTTTTTTAGGATAAATATTTATGAAATCTTTAAAAAGTATAGTAGCGACATCTGCCATTCCCATAGGCATTCCAGGGTGACCTGAATTTGCTGCCTGTACTGCGTCCATGGATAAAAATCTAATTGCATCAGCCATTTGTGTGATTATTTTTTCATTAGATTTTATCTGGCTTTGCATTTAAATTTACTCCTAAAAAATTTAGATGAAATAATTTAAATATCCATAACATTTATACATAAAAAATTACATAAAAGTTTTCGATTTATTTGAATATTTCAATAAAATTTTTTAAATTCCAAAACTTCTTCTGAGGAACCAAAAATTAAAGGCGATCTTTGGTGAATCTCTCTAACTTCTAAATTCAATATACTTTCATTGCCATCAGTAGCTTTTCCTTTAGCTTCTTCAATTAAGAATGCTATTGGATTAGCTTCATATGTTAATCGTAACCTACCCTCTTTATATTTCTTTCTGTTGTCTGCTGGATATAAAAATATACCTCCCCTAATGAAAATTCGACTTGCATCAGCGACTAAAGATCCTACCCATCTCATTCCAAAATTCTTTTTCCTCGGACCTTCTTCTCCATCCTGACAATTTTGAATATATTTAGATGTGGCACTATTCCAAAATCTTTGATAAGCCGCATTTATAGCAAATTCAGAAGTTGATTTTGGTATTATAATCTTCTCTTTAATTAAATAAAATTGATTTTTAAGTTCGTCCAAAGCAAATAATGCTGTTCCATGCCCAATTGTAATAAATAAAGTAGTTTGAGGTCCATAAACAAAAAAACCAGATGCTTTTTGATTACTTCCTTTTTGAATAAATGCTTTTTCTAAAGCTAATTCATTTTTGTTCATTATTGAGAAAATAGTTCCGATAGATACATTAACATCAATATTACTAGAACCATCAAGCGGGTCTGCAAATACTATAAAATTATTATTATTTTTAAAGTCAATAAATCCTTCTTGTTCCTCTGAAGCATATCCAGAAACAGGCGATTTTTTTAAAAAATCAATTAAAACTTCATCTGCAGTTATATCTAGGGGCTTTTGAACGTCACCATCTTTATTAAGTGTATTGCTAGTACTAAAATTGTTATTAACTTTTTTGATATTTCTTATAGTTTTAGAAATTTCTATCGCAGCATTTGCAAGAGAGGTAATAATCAAAGATAAATCGTTTTCATTACAGTATTTTAATAAATAATTATTTAGGTACATGTTTAAATTACTCTCAATCCAAAATCTTTGTTCACTTTTTTACAATTAGCCCAATTTTTTGAATATTGAAACTATATTAATTTATGTGTTAGTTTAACATAAATATAACGAATTAATTATTGGTTTGTTAATGCTTTATAAAAAACTTCACATTCCTATTAACCTCCCTTTGGCTCAAGATAAAGAAAGCGAATCAAATCATTTAAATTTAGAAATTATTAGAAAAATTCAAGATTCTGACAAACTAAAGTTATCCTCAACAATTGATCTTTTTAAAAATTATTTTAACAATAAAATTTCTAAAGTAATTATAAAGAATTTATACTTTTTTTTTGATGAGATAATTCCAATAGTTCATCAATCAAAACAAAAAAAAGAGGGGCTATATCAACTTCTTCGATTTACTAATGAAATAATTTTTAATTTTCCTTATATAGAAACTTTGTCAAAAAACAAAATTGTATACAAAAACTTAGTAAAAGTGTTTTTATTTTCAGGATACATTACTAGTCTTGTAAAAGAAGATGTAAAAACGCTAGAAATTTTACAACCTGATTTTGCGATAAGACTAAATGGTAACATTACATATTATAAAAATTATTTAGATAAAATAAGTATTAATAATCTTGATGAAGAAGTTCTTTTAGACTCACTAAGACAAAGTCATCGATTACTTAAATTTCAAATTATTTTTGCTTTGATTAATCATGAAATAAATATAGATAGAGCGTCTCAAGAGTTTTCACTACTTGCCCAAGCAACTTTTGATACTTCTTTGAAAATAGCTGAGTCTAGAATAATCAAAAAGTACAAAATTGACAATTTGAGTTATAGTATTGTTGCATATGGAAGATTTGCAACCTTATCAATGACTGCAAACTCAGATCTTGATTTGGTTTTTATTTATGATGGTAAAAATTCTAATAATAATTCTACACAAAAAGTTTATATCGAATTATTTCGTCAACTTATTAGAACGCTGTCTTCAAAAACAACCGAAGGTTTGATGTATGAAGTTGATACAAAACTCAGACCATCTGGTAAAGAAGGACCAGTAGTATGTACTTATGATAACTTTAAAAAATATCATCAGGAAAATTCATTTTGTTGGGAAAAATTAGCTTTAAAAAAGACTAGAATAATTAATGAAAATAATTTTAATGCCAAAACATCAAAACTATTAGAAAAATTAAAAAAAATTAATATTTCAGATAATGAAATTGCATATGAAATTGCAATGATGAGAACTAACATAAACCAAGCAAATGGACATGTTGTTAAGAAAAGATCTATTAAATGGTTTGAAACAAAATATGTTGGTGGAGGACAACGAGATATTGAGTTTTTAAACTTTTTTTATCAAAATAAGTCATATCTCATTGAAAAATTTGAAGTTAGTAAAAAACTAATTCTATTTAAAAAAATAGAGAGCCTTTATTTTAAAATTGATCAGGTAGTAAACATATGTTTTTTAGAAAACAAACAAGACAATCTTCCAAATCAAGCTGTTAATTTACTGATTAAAGAAACTATTACTAGAGATTTAGGATCTTTGAAAGCTTATGTAAATCAAAGTAAAATTGAAATATTTAAGATACTTAATTACATAATAGATTCTAATAAGACAACAGCTATCGATCAAAGTTAATAAAATAAGTTTGTCTTAAATTTAATCATATTAATTATAGTTAATGTTTTACGCCTAATTTTTATGCATAATTAACTATGTCTACTTCCTAGCTTTTTTAATCTTTATAAATATATTCATTACAGAGATTGTAAATAAGTTCAATTTAAACGGAGAGTTATTATGTCTAATTTAATCAGGTTATTTTTATTAATACCTGCAATAATTATAGGTTTTACGAGTGTTGGTTCTGCAGCACCTGATGCTGAGACTGCATACATTTTCAATTCCTTTTCTTTTCTGGTACATGGTTTCTTGGTTATGCTTATGGCCGCTGGTTTTTGTATGCTAGAAACAGGACTAGTTAGAGCTAAAAATGCTGTAGTTCAATGTGCCAAAAATATTGGTTTATATTCTATAGCCGGAATAATGTTTGCGGTAGTTGGTTACAACCTAATGTACATGGATGTATCTGGTTGGATAGGTTCATTTGCAATCTGGGGTCCTTCTGACGGAGAAACATTTGGTGGTGAAAATGATGCAACTTATTCTTCAGGATCTGACTGGTGGTTCCAAATGGTATTCTGCGCTACTGCTGCTTCAATAGTTAGTGGAGCTGTTGCAGAAAGAGTTAAATTAAAAGCTTTTTTTGTATTTGTAGTTTTATTGTGTGGTTTTATTTATCCTATCCAAGGATCATGGTCTTGGGGTGGTGGATATCTAAGTGAGGCTGGTTTCTTAGATTTTGCTGGCTCTTCTATCGTTCACGGAGTTGGCGGTTGGGCAGCTCTTACTGGTGCAATAATACTAGGTGCTAGAAAAGGTAAATATTCTGATGATGGAAGTGTTAATCCAATGCCTGGATCAAACCTTCCTTTAGCTACTTTAGGTACTTTCATTTTATGGTTTGGTTGGTTTGGTTTTAATGGTGGGTCACAATTAGCGATGGGATCAGGCGCTGATGTAACTGCTATTTCAAATATTTATATTAATACAAACTTGGCAGCTGCTGGAGGTGTAGTTGTAGCTTTAATTTTAACAATGTTATTCTACAAAAAGACAGATTTAACTATGGCCCTAAACGGCGCATTAGGTGGATTAGTAGCAATAACAGCTGAACCATTAGCTCCATCTCCAATGTTGGCAATATTTATTGGTGCAGTTGGTGGATTGATAGTTGTTTTAACTATACCAATGTTAGATAAATTGAAAATCGACGATGTCGTTGGTGCTATACCTGTTCATCTGTTTGCTGGAATATGGGGAACTATCGCTGTAATTCTTTCAAACTCAGATGCAACTTTAGGTGCACAATTATATGGAATATTTGCAATTGGTGCATTTACAATAATAGCCTCTGCTATTGTTTGGTATATTATTAAGTTTACCATTGGAATACGCGTTACAGAGGAAGAAGAACTTGAAGGCGTTGATTTAGCTGAAGTTGGTATGGAAGCATATCCTGACTTTAGAAAGTAGATAAATCAATCAAATAACATAGAAAGGAGGAAAGTTTCCTCCTTTTTTTATATCCCTAAAGAGCTATAACTTTGTGCTATCCTTTTAATGGAAACCATCATTGCTGCTGTCCTTAGATCTGGTATATTTTCATTAGAGTTCCACATGTTACTAATAACATTATATGTTTCTATCATTGTATCTTCTAATCCAGATCGAACCAGATCTAATTCGGACAAGCCCTGAATAGATTGTGATTTAAATTCTGAAGGAAATTCTTTTCCTGTAATGCTCTCAATTCCATTAATAAGTGTAGAAACTTGATTTTCTTGAGCCCTTCTTTGTAACCTCCCCAACCTTATTCTGCTTAAATTTTTAATCCATTCAAAATAGCTTACCGTAACACCTCCTGCATTAGCGTATAAATCTGGTATGATTATTACACCTCGTTTGTTTAGTATCTCATCAGCACTTGATGATACGGGGCCATTTGCAGCTTCTACAATGAGAGGTACTTTAATACGATTAGCATTTTCTTCATTAATAACTAATTCCATAGCTGCGGGTATCAAAATATCTGCTTCTTCCTCTAGTATTTCAGCTCCAGCCTTAATAAAACCACTAAAACCCTTGATTGTGCCTTTTTTAAGAAGATGTTTTTTCAAAGATGAAATGTCTATTCCCTCATGATTAATAATTGATCCGTCGCGTTCAATTACGTGTGTGATTTTTGCACCATCCTCATTGGACAAAAATTTTGCTGCATAATATCCAACATTCCCTAGACCTTGAATAATAATTCTTTTTCCTTTTAATCCAGGTTTTAAACCTGTTTTTTTGACATCATTATCGTTTTGAAAAAATGCTTTTAGAGCAAACTTCACCCCCCTTCCAGTAGCCTCAGTTCTTCCAGAAATACCCCCTTTATTTACAGGCTTTCCAGTAACACAAGCCCATGCATTAAGATCAGTTGGATTTAGTCTACGATACTCGTCTGCCATCCACGCCATTTCACGTTCTCCAGTACCAACATCAGGAGCTGGCACGTTTTGGGATGGGTGTATTAAATCTCTTTTAGCTAATTCTTGGGTGAAGCGTCTTGTTATTCTTTCCAGCTCTTCTTCGGACCATTTTTTTATGTTAATTATAAGGCCACCTTTAGAACCACCAAAAGGAACTTCAACTAAAGCACATTTATAAGTCATCAATGCAGCTAAAGCTTCAACTTCTTCTTGGTTAACAGCTAAGTCATATCTTATACCACCTTTTACAGGTTCAAAGTGATCAGAGTGAACTGAACGAAAACCAGTAAATGTATGAACTGTACCTCTTAACCTTACGCCAAATCTAACTACGTAAGTAGCATTGGCCAACATTATTTGGTTAGCTAAATCTTCAGAAAAAGCTTCTGAACCGTCAATTTTTTGAATATATCGAGTCGCTTTTTTAAAATTAACTTCAATTGAATTTAGAAATGCATCGCCGGCCATTATTTTTCAACCCTTGCGGATTGCCCCCTACTAAGTTTAAAGAATATATAAAAACCCAGAAATAACCTTTACATAAAAAGAAAAAAGTTAAAAGGAGTAAGACTTAGCTATTTTAAACTTGAAAAAAATTAAATTTTATTCATTTTAAAATCTTGTATAAAAATATAAATACCTAAATGGGATTCTAATAGTTAGGAAAGAATATGTTTTCAAATTTAAAAGCTGCAATTCAAAAAGTTACTTCTAAAGATACAAAAGTAGATGAATACCTAGGAGAAGATATTCAAGCAGTAATAGTCTTGTTACTGGAAGCGTGTCAAATTGACGGAGAGACTGATAAAGTTGAAATCGGTTACATCACAAATTTATTAATTAATAAATTTAACTTCACACAAATTGAGGCTGAGGAAAACATTAAAAAAGCTCTAGAAAACAGTAATGAACGTGTTGAAATATTTTCTCAAATAAAAGTAATTTTAAATGAAATGGACCACGATGAAAGGATTGAAGTAATAGAAATGATGTGGGGAGTAATATTATCAGATGGAGTTATTGATGATTTTGAAGCCAATCTAATGCGTCGTATGAACGGTCTTTTATATATTTCTGGTATAGAAAGTGCTGAAGCAAAAGAAAGAGCATCAAATCAATTTAAATAAAATTTATACGTGTGAATAAAATAAAGTTATGTTTTAATCTAATATAATTTGTTAAAGGGGCTTTATTTACATGTTTTTTCATTCAATGAACTTTTCTATTGGTAAGGATAATGAAGTATTAAGAGATACTGTTTATAAGTTTGCACAAAATGAAATAGCTCCAATTGCAAATCAAATTGATAAAGAAAACTCTTTTCCTGATCATCTGTGGAAGAAGTTTGGTGACCTAGGTTTATTAGGAATTACTGCATCATCAGAGTATGGTGGTAGTGACATGAGTTATTTAGCCCATTGTATTGCCATAGAAGAAATAAGTAGAGCGAGTGCTTCAGTAGGCCTTTCATATGGCGCTTTTTCAAACTTATGCGTCAATCAAATTAATAGAAATGGAAATGAGGAACAAAAACAAAAATATTTACCTGAGCTTTGTTCTGGCAAAAAGGTTGGAGCCTTAGCTATGAGTGAAAGTGGTTCTGGATCTGATGTTGTTTCAATGTCTCTTCAAGCAGAGAAACAAGGTAATAAGACGTATTTACTTAATGGATCAAAAATGTGGATTACCAATGGGCCCGATGCTGATACTTTAGTGGTATATGCAAAAACTAATCCTTCCAAAGGGTCTAAAGGTATAACAGCTTTTATAATAGAAAAAACTATGACAGGTTTTTCTACTGGAAAAAAATTAGATAAATTAGGCATGAGAGGTTCTAATACTGCGGAACTTATTTTTGAAAACTGTCCTGTTCCTGAAGAAAATATTTTAGGTGAAGAAGGAAATGGAGCAGCTATCTTAATGAGTGGCTTGGATTATGAAAGAGTTGTTCTTGCTGCAGGACCTTTAGGAATAATGGCAGCAGCAATGGATGTGGTTGTTCCATATATTCATGAAAGAAAACAATTTGGAAAGTCAATTGGTGAATTTCAAATAATGCAAGGTAAAATAGCTGACATGTATACAACCATGAACGCTTGTAGATCTTATGTTTATGAAGTGGCTAAAGCGTGTGACAGAGGGGAAACCACTAGGAAAGATGCTGCTGGCTGTATTTTGTATTCCGCGGAAAAAGCCACTCAAATTGCTCTTGAAGCAATTCAGGCACTAGGTGGGAATGGATATACTAATGACTTTTCAGCTGGAAGATTACTTAGGGATGCTAAATTGTATGAAATTGGAGCAGGGACTTCCGAAATTAGAAGGATGTTGATTGGTAGAGAATTATTTTCGGAAACTATCAGATGACAAGACTAAAATCTCAAATAAACGTAAAAGATATAAACTTTCAAAAAAATAAAAAAGAACTCGAAGTTGACCTTAAATTAACCCGAGAAGCTGTTGATTTTGCAATGAACGGTGGTGGTCAAAAATTAAATGAGCGCCATCAAAAACGGGGGAAAATGTTACCTAGACATAGGGTATCAAAGCTTTTAGATCCAGGAAGTTCATTTTTAGAAATAGGATTAACTGCAAGTTATAATATGTATGATAATGCTTGTCCTTCTGGTGGAATAATAACTGGAGTGGGTCAAATCCACGGTATAGACGTAATGGTTATATGCAATGACTCAACTGTTAAGGGCGGAACCTACTATCCTATAACTGTAAAAAAACATCTTAGGGCTCAAGAAGTAGCTCTGGAAAATAAATTACCTTGTATTTACTTGGTTGATTCTGGCGGGGCAAACCTACCAAACCAAGATGAAGTTTTTGCTGACAGAGAACATTTTGGAAGAATTTTTTTTAATCAAGCCAATATGTCCTCGAAAAGTATCCCTCAAATTGCAGTTGTTATGGGAAGTTGTACAGCAGGTGGAGCCTACGTCCCTGCAATGTCAGACGAAACTATAATCGTAAAAAATCAAGGAACTATTTTTTTAGCAGGTCCACCATTAGTTAAAGCTGCAACAGGCGAATTAACCAATGCAGAAAGTCTTGGTGGAGGCGAGGTTCATACAAAAATTTCTGGTGTTGCAGATTATCTTGCTGATAATGACGAACATGCATTAGCTTTAGCTAGACAATGTGTAAAAAACTTAAATATAAAAAAGAAGAATGAAAATCTTTCAAATTTTGAACTACCACTTTATGACCCTCAAGAACTTCTAGGAATAGTCCCCGCAGAAAGCAAAACATCTTATGACGTTAAAGAAATAATAATGAGAATTTTTGATGGATCTGAATTTGACGAATTTAAACATAATTTTGGTAAAACTTTAGTAACTGGTTTTGCAAAATTAAAAGGGCAAACCTGTGGTATTATAGCTAATAACGGAGTTTTGTTTTCTGATAGTGCTCTTAAAGGTACACACTTTATTTCATTATGTAGTCAAAGAAAAGTTCCATTAATTTTTTTACAAAATATCACAGGCTTCATGGTAGGAGAAAATGCAGAACATGGAGGGATTGCAAAAAATGGCGCGAAACTAGTTAATGCAGTTGCAACTTCTAAAGTTCCTAAAGTTACACTCTTAATAGGAGGTAGCTTTGGAGCAGGTAATTATGGAATGTGTGGCAGAGCTTTTGCACCAAGATTTTTATGGACGTGGCCTTGTTCAAGAATATCAGTAATGGGTGGCGAGCAAGCTGCAAGTGTTTTAGCACAATTAAAAAAGAATAATACACTTAAAAATAATGGTGAATGGAGTAAAAAAATTGAAGATAAATTTAAACAGCCAATCTTAGAACAATTTAATAATCAGTCACACCCTTTATATGCCTCTGCTCGTATGTGGGATGATGGGATTATAGATCCTACCAAAACGCGTGATATTTTAGCTGCGAGTATAAAAATTACAATGAATCAAAGTATTGAAGACACCAAATTTGGTATTTTTAGAATGTAGTAAGATACAAAATGCCTATTCAAAAAATAAAAAAACTCTTAATTGCAAATCGAGGTGAAATTGCCTGTAAAATTATAAGATGTGCTAGAAAAATGAAGATTCCTACTGTTGCAATTTATTCTGATGAAGATATCAACTGTTTACACACAAAGCTTGCAGATGAAGCAATCAACATACCAGGGTCACTAGTTTCCGAAACTTATATGAATAGTGACTTAATTATTAAAATTTGCAAAAAGTATAAAATTAACGCGATTCATCCAGGTTATGGACTTCTATCTGAAAATGCTGATTTTGTAAAAATGGTTGAAAATAATAACCTTATCTTTATAGGCCCTAGCAGCAAAATTGTAAGAAATATGGGTGAAAAGGATAAAGCTAAATTAATTATGGAAAAAGCAGGAGTTCCAGTTGTTCCAGGATACCACGGGAAAATTCAAGACAAAAACTTTCTCGAGCAAACTGCTAAAAAAGTTGGTTTTCCAATATTAATAAAAGCCCGTGCCGGTGGTGGTGGTAGAGGCATGAGGGTAGCTGAAACTTCAACTAAATTTTTGTCTGCACTAGAAGAAGCTACCAGTGAGGCAAAAACAAATTTTAAGGATAAAAACTGTTTGCTTGAAAAGTATATTTCAAAGGCACGTCATATTGAAATACAAATTTTTGGTGACAAGTATGGTAATGTAATTCATCTATTTGACAGAGATTGCTCATTACAAAGACGCCAACAAAAAATAATAGAAGAAGCCCCTTGTCCAGAATTAAATAATGATATTAGAACCTTTTTAGGTAATTTATCTGTGAAAGCAGCTAGATCAATTAAATATGAAGGAGCAGGCACTATAGAATTTATTGCTGATATTGAAAACGGCATTGATAAAAATAAAATCTATTTTATGGAAATGAATACAAGGATACAAGTTGAACACTCAGTCACTGAGGCTGTAACTTCAACTGACTTAATTACATGGCAACTTGAAATTGCTAACGGCAACAAAATCTCTAAATCACAAAAAGATATAATTTTAAAGGGATGGTCCATTGAAGCAAGATTATATGCAGAAAATGTAAATAATAATTTTTTACCTCAAAGTGGCTTAATACATCATCTTAATTTTCCAAAAATGTTGAAGCATCCAAACTGTATTGTAGAAACAGGTACTCAAGAAGGAGATTTTATTACTCCATTTTATGACCCAATGATTGCAAAAATTATTTCATTTGGAAAAGATAGAAATGAAGCGATCAAATACCTTGAGAATTTTCTTATTGATGTTGAAATTGGAGGTATAAGAACAAATTTAAATTTGCTTAAAAAATTAATTACTAATAAAAATTTCATTAAAGGAAATATTGATACTAAATTTGTAGAAAATAATATAAAGGACTTTATTGATAATGAGGCTGATCCATATTACGCAGCTCTTGCTGGGCTTGTCGTTTTTAATGAAACTATATTTAAACAACAATCAAATTGGTATATGTGGAAACCAAGCGAGTACCCACTAAATATAACTATTCAAGATAGAATCCAACAATTAAAAATTTGTCAGAGAAACATGAATGAGTATGAAATTAAGGTAAATAACCTCAAGTATTTATTCACTTCTGTAAAGATACATAAATCTTCACTTAAAGCTAAATTAAATAGTCAAAATTTAGATATTAATTATAAATTAATTATAGATAAACATACTAATAATAAATTTTTTACGATATTCGCTAAAGACATTACCTATGAAGTTATTGTCTTAGATTCTTTAAGGCTTAGAGAAAACAACGAAGAATTTTCAGAAGATGATATAATAGCCCCAATGCATGGACTAATAAAATTTAATAAAATTAGAGAAAACTCAAAGGTGAAAAAAGGTGACGTTTTATTAAATTTAGAAGCAATGAAAATGGAGTATTCACTTAATTCACCACGTGATGGTGTCATAAATAAAATTTATGTTAAAAATGGCCAACAGGTTACTGAAAAAATGAAACTTTTAAGTCTAAAAAAATAAATTGTCTCAACGGTTAAAAAAATGAGCAATTTTATTAATATTTTTGAAATGAGTCCCCGAGATGGGCTTCAAAATGAAAAGAATTTCATTTCTACTGAAGATAAAATAAAATTTATAAATAAACTATCTAGTTGTGGTTTTAAAAAAATAGAAACATCTAGCTTTGTCAGTCCTAAATGGGTTCCTCAATTATCTGATGCATTAAAAGTTTTTAGAGGTATCAATAGAGCAGAGGAAATAAAATATACCGCGTTAACTCCTAATGAGAAAGGATTTGACAATGCTTTAGAAGCAAAAGTGGATGAAGTAGCGATTTTTACCGCCGCTTCAGAGACATTTAACAAAAAAAATACTAATTGTGATATTAATACAAGCCTAAATCGATTTAAGCCAATTATCCAAAAAGCTAAGATAAATAAAGTTCCTGTTAGAGGTTACATTAGTTGCATTTCTCATTGTCCATATGAAAATTATGTTGATCCAAAAAAAGTTGGAGAAATAGCTAATAAGTTAATTAAAATGGGTTGTTATGAAGTTTCTCTTGGAGACACAACTGGAAAAGGAAGTTCTGAACAAACGTCAAAAGTTATTGCAGAATGTTTGCAATTTTTAACACCTGATAAATTAGCCGGTCATTTTCATGATACATTTCAAAATGCATTAAATAATGTAAAAATTTCTTTAGAATACGGAATTAAAACTTTTGATTCTTCAGTTGGTGGTCTAGGTGGATGTCCATATTCACCAGGTGCGAAAGGCAATGTTTCCACAGAAAAAGTTAATGATTTATTACTATCAATGGGATATGAGACTAATCTTAGTGTCACAAAAATTAAAGAATGTAATAAAATTGCGTTAAACCTTAAAGAACACGGAAGCTATGAATAAAAATAAAAAACAAACAATCATTATAGAAAAAAGTGATAATGGCATTTCTAAAATAATTTTAAATCAACAAGAAAAACATAATGCTTTATCACCTATGATGATTAGAGAACTCTCAGAAAGCTTTGATGAATTAAAAGAAGACCTCAATACAAAAGTTTTGATTATATCTGCCAAAGGCAAATCTTTTTGCGCTGGTGGTGATTTAGACTGGATGAAGGAACAAATATTTTCAGACAGAAAAACAAGAATTGAAGAAGCTCGAAAATTGGCCGATTTATTATACAAAATGTACCAATTTCCTAAACCTCTCATAGCAAAAGTAGAAGGAAACGCTTTTGGTGGAGGAATAGGTATTATTTCTGTTTGTGATGTTGCTATATCTATAGAAAATATTAAGTTAGCTTTAACAGAAGCGAAGCTTGGATTAATACCAGCTACAATTAGTCCTTATGTTATTTCAAAAGTTGGATCAAGTAATGGCATAGATTTATTTACAAGTGCCCGTACCTTTTATCCTCCAGAAGCAAAAAATATAGGATTAATCAAATCTTTTTGTAACCAAGAAAGAATAGACAACATTATCAACGAAGAAGCAGATTCTATTCTCATCAATGGTCCCTCAGCAGTAAAAGCGTCAAAAAATCTTGTAAGAAACTTATCTTCTAAAATTGACGAAAATACTATTAAATTTACAGTTGAAGCCCTTGCAGATGTATGGGAAAATCCTGAATCTATTGAAGGTATTAATGCATTCTTTGAGAAAAGAAAACCAAATTGGATAATGGAGAAATAAATGGCTAATATATTAAAACAAGGCCAAAAACAAAATTTAACAAAATTAAATCTTGAGTACAACGGTGAGAAGGATGGTGAAGACCAAGTCGAAAATTATTTAAATATTGTTAATGAGAAAATCGGTTTTATACCAAACGTACTTGCTGCATTTGCAAAATTTCCAAAACAATTTGAGGGTTTTACTAAGTTATATAATTCTTTAATGTTAGGTGAGTCTGGTTTAACAAAATTAGAAAGAGAAATGATTGCAGTTACAGTTTCGTCTGAAAACCATTGTTTCTACTGTTTGGTAGCACATGGATCTGCAGTTAGAGAACTTTCAAATGATCCCCAATTAGGAGAACGAATAGCTGCAAATTTTAGATCTGCAGAACTACCAGAGAAACAACTTGAATTGCTCAATTTTACTAAAAAGTTAACTAGAGACCCCTCAGAGATATCTGAAAGCGATAGAACAAAGTTAAGAGAAGTAGGATATACTGATAGAGATATTTGGGATATAAGCGCTATAGTTGGTTTGTTTAACATGACTAATAGATTAGCTTCTGCAACTGAAATGGAGCCCAACAATAACTATCATAATATAGCAAGATAAATTTTATGTCCTTTAATCTAAACCACACACAGTTATCAATTATTGATTCAGTTCAAAATATTATGAAAAACTTTGATGATGATTACTGGCTTCAATGTGATAAAGAAAATAAATTTCCTCATAAATTTTATGAAGAGATAGCTAGTGGAGGATGGTTAGGTATATGTATGCCCAAGCAGTTTGGTGGTACTGCGTTAGGTGTAAGTGATGCATCTATTTTTATGCAAAAAGTTTCTGAAACTGGTGGTGGCATGGCAGCAGCCTCTTCTATACATATAAACATTTTTGGGCCACATCCAATTGTAGTCTATGGTAATAATGAGCAAAAAGAGAAATGGCTGCCTCCTTTGATTTCAGGAAAAGAAAAAACTTGTTTTGGAGTAACCGAACCAGACGCTGGATTGGACACAGGTAAATTAAAAACATTTGCAAAAAAAATTAATGATGGATATCTGGTTAATGGACAAAAGATTTGGACATCAACTGCTAAAATTGCTGATAAAATCCTCTTATTGGCACGAACTATTCCCGTTGAGGAATGCAAAAAGAACACTGATGGTCTGACTTTATTTTATACTGAATTAGATAGAAAAAAAATTGAGGTTAAAGAGATCTCAAAAATGGGCCGAGCAGCCGTAGATAGTAACCAAATATTTATTGATAATCTAGAGGTCCCTGATTTTGATAGAATAGGTGAAGAAGGCAAGGGGTTTAAATATATACTTGATAGTCTTAATCCAGAAAGAATATTAATTGCTGCTGAGGCATTAGGTATAGGAAAAAATGCTTTATCAAGAGCTGTAAAATATGCAAGTGACAGAATTGTTTTTGACAGACCTATTGGCAAAAATCAAAGTATTCAACATCCATTAGCAGAAAACTGGATTGAGTTAGAAGCAGCGGAACTACTTATTGCAAAAGCTGCACACCAATACGATAATGGACAAAATGCAGGTGGAATGGCAAATGCAGCAAAATTCTTTGCAGCTGAAGCTGGTTTTAAGGCCGCCACTCAAGCAGTGATCACTCTTGGAGGAATGGGTTATGCAAAAGAATATCATGTGGAAAGATTATTAAGAGAATCTTTAATTCCAAAATTAGCTCCTGTAAGCGCTCAAATGATTTTGAACTATATTTCAGAACGTGTGCTCGGATTACCAAAATCATATTAAATAAAAAAGTGAATAAATGACAAATCAAAACAATATTCTCGTTTCTGCTTTAGATGGCATAAAAGTTTTAGACCTTACAAGAGTTCTTGGGGGTCCATACGCAACTCAAATACTTGCAGACCATGGCGCGGAAGTAATAAAAATTGAATCAAAAATTGGGGATGAGGTAAGAGGTTGGGGGCCTCCATT
The DNA here is from genome assembly GCA_902517275.1 of uncultured SAR116 cluster alpha proteobacterium. GTDB lineage: Bacteria > Pseudomonadota > Alphaproteobacteria > Puniceispirillales > Marisalimonadaceae > Marisalimonas. The sequence continues at coordinate 5,797 of CABYBQ010000001.1, read as the reverse complement.
TATAAACGAAATGGCTTCATATTTTATAAATGTAAATAGAAATAAAAAGTCTGTTGCTGTTGATTTAACAAAACAAGAAGGTAGAAACATAATTCTAGAACTTCTTAAAACTTCAGATGTTGTTATTGAAAATTTTAAAACTGGCACAATGGAAAAATGGAACCTTGGTTATGAAGAAGTTTTAAAAGACAAATTTCCTAAGTTAATTCATTGCCGAATATCTGGTTTTGGAGCTGAAGGACCTTTAGGAGGAGCTCCTGGATACGATGCTATTGTTCAAGCTATGACTGGAATGATGTCTATCAATGGACATCCAAATGGAGGAGATGTACGGGTCGGTGCGCCAGTAGTTGATATGGGCACAGGGTTGTACGCTACGATTGGAATATTAATGGCGCTCCGAGAGAGACACAAATCAGGACTAGGTCAATTTATCGATATGTCTCTTTATGATTCCGCACTAGCATTAATGCATCCTCATACAGGAAATTATTTTTTGTCCAAGAAACCTGGTAAAGCTACAGGTAATGCTCATCCAAATATTGCACCTTATGATAAATTTAAAACTGCAACTAATGAAATTTTTATGGGAATTGGAAATGACGCAGGATTTGCAAGATTATGCAAAGCTCTGAAAGTAGATCACCTCATTACAGATGAAAGATTTCTTTCAAACGGCGATAGAGTTAACAATAGAGAAGACTTAACTAAATATTTAGAAGATGCCTTAATGAATGTAGATGGTGTTGAATTTTCTGAAAAGCTATTATCTGCTGGTGTTCCTGCAGGGCCTGTAAGAAATATTGAGGAAGCCCTAAATCATCCTCAAACTTTAGAAAGAAATATGACAATTAGTAAAGAAGATTATACAGGTGTCTCATCACCCATAAAATTTAGTAGATCTAAATCAGTTGGAGTAAAACATAAACCTCCTTCGATAGGTCAAAACACTAAGGAAGTTTTGAAAGACGCAGGATATAGCAAAGAAGAAATTCAAGAAATGTTATCAAATCAGATAATATTTGAAAACAAATAATTCTTATTTATACAGTCTATTAAAGTAATGATCTCTTAAATAATGAGTATGTTGCAAGATGTCTTTTTGATCAAATCTGTTATTTGAAAATAATAAGAATGCGTCTAAAGCTTGAAAAATAAAAAGGTCTATCCCTGAAATTAATTTAGATCCTACAAGTTCACCTTTCTTAAGAAAAATAGTTTTTGCTGGCGTATACACAACATCGTATAGCCATTGATATTTTTTTATTTTTAAATTGCCTAATGAACAACCAGGAAAATCATAGTGACCCAAAGGAGTACAGTTTATTATTCCATCGAAACTTGATATAGTACTCTCTAATTTTTTATGATTAAGTAATTTACAATTTATTTTTAGTTCTTTTAATTCTCTCAGTAGTTGCTCTCCTTTTAGATTGTCAGTATCTAATATATGAAGTTCTAAAACTCCTAGTGACGATAATGCAAAGGAGATAGCTCTTCCGACCCCACCAATTCCAATAATAAGAATTTTCCCTGGTTTCTTTTTTTTAAAATGAAAATCATAACTTTTTATAAAACCAGAATAATCTGTATTATGAGCAACAATATTTTTTTGGAAAATTAATGTGTTAGCTGATTTTACATTAAAGGCACTTTCGTAAACTTTATCTGCAAATTTAATTACTTTTTCTTTGAAAGGAAAAGTAATATTTACTCCACTAAAGCCACTCATTTTTAACTCTTTTAGTATGTCAGGGAGATTACTTTCTTTTATTGATTTTAAGTCAAACAATTCATAGCTAACAGAAACTCCAAACAAATCTCCTAAACGTTTGTGAATGTCAGGAGCTTGAGATGTTGCTATGTTATGTCCTATTAATCCTAATTTCATAGGATTAGGAACGCTTTTGTAGTAGACGAATAGTTATAGTTCCAAACCATCTTTCTAAATTCATTCTTACTGGTAAAATTCGTCCAGAGACAGTTCTTCCAAAAAAAAGTTTAAAATCAGTGAATTTATCGTCTATTGGTTTCCATTTAGTTTTCAACCTATGACCTCCCAAAGGCAAAATCTTTAAGCCACAAATCAAAACGTCTCCTTTATAAGATTTAGGCCTATCATTTTCAATAAAGCTATTTCCTAAAGTTCTTGTTTTAAGATCATACCTTCGTCTACCATCAAAGATTTTAAAGCTTGTATCACATTTATTCTCAAATCTTACTCTTTCAATTACGTTTAAAAAGGCGGTTATGGGGTCTATTACGTTAATTAGACTTTCTTTATCTATAGGATGAAATTTTTTTAAATTTATAATAGGAATATTTTTGTAATTTACTGAATTATTTACCCCCCATTCCAAATCAGAGGAGCGCGCCTTATTATTAAAAATACCATTAGCTAAAAATTTATTTGGAATCCAAGTGTTAGCTTTTTTTATTGAAGATGAATTTAACTCACCTACATATTCGTAAAAAACATTTAAAAAACCAGCGGTTTTAGATTTAGAATTCAGTTCAATTTTTTTATTACTTGAGTTAATAGAAATTTCTGCTTGCCCAACAATTAAATTGCCAAATTGAACTTCATAAAAATAATTTTCTTGGGATGCAAAAGCTGAAAAGTTAATAAAAATAATATTAAGACTAAAAACTTTAAAATAAATTTTTAAGTATCTAATTATCTTTGGTTTTATTTTAATGGGAAATATTTTGTTCTCTTCTAATTGCAAGTACTGACGAAATTGTTGACACACAAAAAGGAACACAAAATGTTATTATAACTTTTATCCAATTTGTAACAGTCATCGTACCAAAAAATATATGATCCCCATGATTAATTATAGCTAAGACTATCCCAACTATAGATGCCATTTTTAAAGCCCTTAAAAGCACATCTGTCCTTGTTACTATTTCAATCATTAATTTAATCCATTAAAAAATTTAACTGTTTGCAAAAGTCAACATAATATACAAAACTAAAATATGTAATAATTTAAATAAAATTAATATATTGAGGTAAGAATGTTAATTAAAATCTTTGTGAGAACCTTTCCATCTACTGAAGATTGTGAATTATTTGAATCCATACTAGAAACAAGATGGCCTAACTTACTTCAAGAAGTTAAAGGGGTTCGATTTAGAGCTATGAAAAATCCTCAAACACCCAATGTAAGCGTAGTTTTATGGGAATTTCCAGACAATGAGTCTATGAAAAAAATTGAAAAGTTAATCGAAGAAAATATAGCAAAATACGTTAAGACGCTGGCTCCCAAAACAGTACACTTTGTTGGTGCAGTTACTCAAGATTTTGGTGAAACTTCATTTTAAATAAAAAATAATAAATATGGAAAACAGCAATATTTTACCTCGACATAATAGCTATGAACTCCCAATCGCCGCTTACGGGGATGGGTGCTATATTATTGACAAAAACGGTAAAAAATATCTTGATGGTTCATGTGGGGCAGCTGTTTCATGCTTAGGTCATTCAGACCAAACAATCAATGATGCAATAATTACGCAAACTAAAAAATTAGCCTTTGCCCATACATCTTTTTTTACTAATGAACCAGCAGAAGAACTTGCAAAATTATTATCTTCAAACTCACCTGTAGGATTAGATAGAGTTTACTTTGTTTCAAGTGGATCAGAAGCCATTGAAGCTTCACTAAAATTAGCGAAGCAATATTTTATTGAAATTGGAAAACCAAAAAAACATAGAGTTATCTCAAGAAAACAGAGTTATCATGGAAATACATTAGGAGCATTAGCGGTTGGAGGTAATGCATGGAGAAGGTCTTTATTTGAAGATCTACTTATAGAAACTAGTTTGATTTCGCCTTGTTATAAATACAGACATCAAGATGCAAACGAAAGTGAAATTGATTACGGTTTAAGAGTAGCTAACGAATTAGAAAACGAAATAATTCGTTTAGGTCCAGACAATGTTATGGCGTTTATTGCAGAAACAGTTGTTGGAGCAACAGCTGGTGCCTTGACACCTGTAGAAGGATATTTTGAACGTATAAGAGAAATTTGTACTCAATATGATGTTTTGTTAATTTTGGACGAGGTTATGTGTGGTATGGGAAGAACCGGGCCACTGTTTGCGTGTGATGAAGAAAAAATTATTCCTGATATAATAACTATTGCTAAAGGTTTAGGAGCTGGATATCAACCTATAGCAGCTATGATGTGTCAAAACTTTATTTATGACGCTATAAACCAGGGAAGTGGTTTTTTTCAACATGGACATACCTACCTTGGTCATCCCATCGCATGCGCCGCATCATTAGCTGTTGTAAATAAATTAATCAAAGAAAGTTTTTCTGAAAAGGTAATAAGAAAAGGAAAATATTTACAGAAAAAGCTAGAAATTACACTTGGCCAAAATGAGTATATTGGTGATATAAGAGGCAGAGGTTTGTTTAGGGGTGTGGAATTAGTCCAAAACAGAGAGACAAAAGAGCCTTTTCCAAAAAACTTTAATATTGCAGGCAAAATTAAAAAAAGGGCACTTGATTTAGGTTTAATTTGCTATCCTATGCAAGGAACAGTAGATGGTACTATTGGTGACCATATTTTAATAGCGCCACCATTCATAATTAATGAAAATGAAATGAACGAAATTTCTCAAAAATTAGAGAAATCTATGCAAAACATCTATAATTAAACTTGATTATAATTCAAATTAATATTTAATTATTCACATAAATTTTAATCTTTTAAGAAAAATATTATATATGTATTTACGTGTAGTTACAACAAAATGTCCAAATCAAACTGCAAAAAAAGCTTTGAAATTGTTGAGTAAGCAAGTAGCAGTAGAACAAATGAAAGTTGGACTTATTAAAGAAACCGTTATTGATATTTCTGATACAAATTTTTTAAATGTTAAATATTGGATTTCAAAATCCCATTTTGATAAAGGAAGAAAAAATTGGCAAAAATTTAGTCAGGAATTTAATGAGATGGGAGCTATTGTGTCAGGTGTTGGTGGAGAGGGTGAGATTAACCTTTCAGAAGATTTTCAAAAATATATATAGTTAAACACCTAAGAATTCTTGAGCAATGTTGCTTGTAAGCTTTGAAGAAGCTCCATTCCAAACCGTTCTTCCTTTTTCAAGTATATAAAAATTATCAGCTAAATCTAATAATTGCTTTAACGATTTATCAATTATCAAAATTGATGCTGATTTATTTTTTAAAACTTCTATTACTTTCCAAATTTCTGATCTGATAGTTGGTGATAAACCTTCAGTTGCTTCGTCTAAAATTAATAACTTTGGATTAGTCATTAAAGCTCTTCCAATTACCAACATTTGTTGCTCTCCTCCTGATAATGAAAAGGCTAATTGATTTTTTCTTTCTTCCAATCTTGGAAATAAATTGTAGATAGCGTCTAAATCCCATTCTCCATCAACAGCTGTAGCAACAAGATTCTCTTTAACTGATAAATTAGAAAAAGCCCTTCGTCCCTCAGGAACTAAACCTATTCCTAATTGAGCAATTTTATAACTAGGGCGTTTTATAAGTGAGATTTCGTTAAAATTAATTTCACCTTCATATTTATTTATCAAACCACAAATGGATTTAATAGTGGTTGACTTTCCCATCCCGTTTCTGCCGAGCAAGGCAACAATTTCACCTTGATTTATTTCTAAATTAACATCAAATAATGCCTGACTTGCTCCATACCACGATTTAAGCGATTTTACTTTCAAAAGTTTATCCATTAAATTTCATAACCTAAATACACATCACGAACTAGGACGTTAGATCTTATTTGGTTAACTGT